>CAZSZS010000037.1:0-58281 GCA_964611275.1 uncultured Eubacteriales bacterium | reverse complement strand
CCCTGACACGGTTACCTGACTCTGTGATGCCAGAGTAGGCTGAGGCACTGGCCGGGCTTTTTCTTGAGTGCGCGCCAGCCAGACCATCATTTCCCCTTTTCCCCTGTGTGCCCAGGAATAATAAGGGATGGCCGTGAAATTCTGTTCGCGGTTTACAATCTCTCCTTTAGAGCCTTCATAAAGACCATGGGTCTCAGCTTTTATCACAGAAACTCCATCAAAGAAGTCAGGCCTGTATTCTGAACGGAGCTCAATACCATCAGGCAAAACAAGATGGCTGATCCGTTCGTTGTTATCCTTCCATTCTGCACAAAAGACAATAGGGCCTCTCTGAAAGCTGACTTTTCCTGTATTCCCCGTAATATTGTCATGGCTTAACACTCTTCTAACCGGCGTAGGGAAGTGAATATCGATCTGATCCCCATTCTTCCACACTCTCTCTATAACAGCATACCCTTTGTCCGTCTTTAGCGTCTTGTCCTCTCCGTTTAATTTGAGGGAGACTTTTTCTTCGCTTTCTTTATAAAAGCGGTATAGGTCACCGGGAACGGGCTGGTTCTGGGTCCACCCCGGAATCCTTATCCCAATGGAAAATTTCTCTTCTTTCTCAGGAAAAACAGTGACCGTCACATCACCTTCCCATGGATAACCGGTCTTCTGCTCAACTCTCACAGTCTGACCCTTCAGTTCTGCCCGGGCTTCACAGGAAGTAAAGAGATTGACATAGATCTTATTTTTGTCTACGGCAAACACATATCCCGGAACAGAAGGCATAAATCTTGAAATATTACCGGGGCAGCAGGCGCAGGAAAACCAGGGACTTCTCTCATGCTGACCGAAAGATTCCAAAACATTTTGATAAAAGAAAAGGTCACCATCCAGAGAAACACCTGAAATAAGCCCGTTATAAAGCACTCTTTCAAACACATCTATATATTTCCCCTCCCCGTGAAGAAGAAACATCCGGAAGTTCCAGAGCGCATTTCCTATGGACGCACAGGTCTCGGAATAGGCTGTAGCGTTAGGGAGGTTATAGGCTTTTCCAAAAGCTTCACCGGCTCCGGTGGCCCCTATTCCACCGGTAATATACAGTTTTTTGAACACCACATCTTCCCATATACGGTCGATCGCCTCTATGTACTCGGAATTCCCGGTCAGAGAAGCCACATCGGCCATCCCGGAATACATATACACAGCCCTCACGGCATGACCCACAGCTTCTTCCTGTTCCACCACAGGCTTGTGGTCCTGTGAATATCTCCCGTAAAGCTTCCGGTGTTCACTGCAGCCGCGTTCGTCCAGGAAGAATTTGGCTAAATCAAGATACTTTTCATCTCCGGTTACGCGGTACAGCTTCACCAGTCCTATCTCAATTTCCTGGTGTCCCGGAGCCCCTCTCTTTTTATCAGGGCCAAACACTTCAGCCACTAAGTCCGCGTTTTTCAATGCGATATCCAGCAGCGTCCTTTTTCCGGTGGCTCTGTAATGGGCCACAGCTGCTTCATAGAGATGCCCGGCATTGTAAAGCTCATGCCCCAGATAGAGATTGGACCACCGGTCTCCCTCGCACCAGCGCACCGGCGTCTCAGGATTGATAGTTCTTGCCGTATAAAGATAACCGTCCTCTTCCTGGGCTCTGCCTATTATGGATATCAGATCATCCAAATATTTTTCAAGTTCAGGATCAGGATGCACCTGAAGGGAGTAAGAAGCGCCCTCCATGATCTTATACACATCCGAATCATCAAAGGGATATACAGTCTGGAATCCTCCGCTTTTTATTCCTGCGGCTATCCTGAAGTTGTCAATGCGCCCCGTCTCTTCGCACTGTTTAAAAGCATAAGGAATGGTCACAAGGCGGTTGGTCTCAATTCTGGAAGCCCAGAACTCATCATTGATATCGACTTGAGTGAAAGGGACCGGCTTTATGGAATAATCTCCTGTATTCTTGCTTTGACAGGCACAGTTCAGAATAACAAGTCCTGCAAAGGCTATAATTATCAATAGAGAGACAAACTTTTTCATAGACTTCTCCTTTTAACTTTCATTATTTTCCAAATGGCCTTTTTGATTTTAACATATATTGAAAATCAATCCATAAAAATCTAATGAACATTTTACTTGTTCTTTACTTTTCCCTAAAATAAACTCAATAACAATCCCTATTCTCTCAGAAAAGGAGAAAAAGACATGAGTTCGTCAAAAAAAATCTCTATTTTCATTTTAATTTTCGTTTTTACGGCATTAACAGCAAACAGCTCCGCTCAAAACAACGAGCCGAACAAGGCCGCCCTTGTTATCAATGCAGACCAGGGTCATTTAACAATCAGCAAACACATTTACGGGCACTTCTCAGAACATCTGGGACGATGCTTTTACGGGGGTTACTGGGTAGGAAAAGACAGCCAGATCAAAAACACCAGAGGCATCAGGAATGACATTGTGGAAGCCCTGAAAAAGATCAAACTCCCGGTTCTCCGGTGGCCCGGAGGATGCTTTGCAGACGAGTACCACTGGAAAGACGGGATAGGCCCCCCAAGCGGTCGGCCCGCTCTGGTCAACACCCACTGGGGAGGCGTTACGGAAAACAATCATTTCGGGACTCATGAATTTCTTGACCTCTGCGAGCAGATAGGATGCGACCCCTATATCTGTGGAAATGTAGGCAGCGGAACAGTCAGAGAGATGAAAGAATGGATAGAGTATATAACTTTCGATGGACAGAGCCCTATGGCGGATCTGCGCCGTAAAAACGGGAAGGATACGCCGTGGAAGCTTGCCTTTTTCGGTGTTGGCAATGAAAACTGGGGATGCGGCGGAAACATGCGTCCTGAATACTATGCGGATGTCTACAGGAAGTTCCAGACCTATGTCCGGAATTATTCCGGAAACATGATATACAAAATCGCATGCGGAAGCAACGGCGAAGACTATGAATGGACAGAAGTCCTTATGAAAAGGGCCGGGTGGTATATGCATGGCTTGAGTCTTCATTATTATACGGTTCCCGGCGGCTGGCAGAATAAAAATTCTGCCACTGAATTCGAAGAAAAAGATTGGTTCGAAACCTTGGAAAAAGCTCTGTTTATCGATGAGCTGATCTCAAGGCATTCGGCCATCATGGATCAATATGACCCGCAGAAAAGAGTGGGAATGATCATAGATGAATGGGGCACATGGTATAAAGTCGAACCAGGCACCAACCCGGGATTTCTCTATCAACAGAACTCTCTCCGTGACGCTCTGGTAACCGGAGCAACCCTGAATATATTCAATCAGCACTGCGAAAGAGTAAAAATGGCCAACCTGGCTCAAACCGTCAATGTACTTCAAGCCCTCATACTCACAAAAGAAGAGCAAATGATCCTCACGCCCACCTATCATGTTTTTGACATGTACAAAGTCCATCAGGATGCTACGCTTCTTTCCCTTGACCTGAAATGTCCCGAGTATACATTTCAAGACGGCAGCATCCCCCAGATCAGTGTATCTGCCTCGATAAACAACCAGAAAGAAATCCATATCTCCCTCTGCAATCTCAACCCGAATGAGTCCACTCCCCTGACATGTGAGCTGAGAGGTATCCAGGCAAAGACCGTTGCAGGTCAGATCCTGACTGCAGACAAAATGACAGCTCACAATACCTTCCAAAACCCAAATGAGGTCAAGCCTTCAAAATTCGAGGGTGCTGCTTTTAAAGACAACACTCTGGAATTAGTGCTTCCGGCAAAATGTGTGGTGGTTCTTAAAGTCAGGTAACCTGACCCATTCATAAAAAAATGGCGATGTTCATTTTTTCGTTCTGTTTTCGAGGATATACATGTTTTCTAAGAAAATACCAACTGGAAAAATTTTGCCTGTTAAAATTTTCATTTTAATCGCCATTTTTTTACCATTAAGGCAAGCCGATGTGAAATTCAGATATGGCTTGTGCTTCCTTCTGTCATCACGAGGAGCGAAGCGACGTGGTGATCTCATAATGCTTCGTTTCACAATGAGATTGCCCCACTCCCTAACGGTCGTTCGCAATGACATCTTCAATGTCGCTTCAGCCACACCTGAATTTCAGTAGGCTCTATTCAACCTCGACTTGTGAATAACCAGATTAAAACATTCTCACTTCTCATATCAGAGTTTTCTGGTATAATATTGGCTTTAGAAAGTTAAAAACATGACTCCCATCAATATAGTTACAATGGTTCTTATCGGGATATTCACCGGTATATTAACAGGGCTGACCGGTTCCTCAGGTGTTATGGTTGTGGTCCCACTGCTCAACATGCTGCTGAATTATCCGATCCATGACTGTATAGGAACGAGCTTAATGGTGGACATCATAGCCCCGGCAGCCATTGCCTATTCCTATTATAAACACGGCAATCTCGCTTTGAAGTCAGGACTGTGGATAGCTGTCGGTTCTGTTCTGGGCGCTCAACTGGGCGCAAGGTTTTCTGACAGCATTCCGGAGTTGGGATTGGCGAGGATCTTTGGGGTTTATATGATCATCCTGGGTTTCGTGATATGGAAGAAAGGGATAAACAGAGAAATCATAGGTGTCAGATTCAAAAAAGTCCTGAAATTTAAAACCCCGGCACAGAAAATCATCACTTCCTTGTGTTTGGGGTTCATTGTGGGTATTTTGACCGGACTTCTGGGAGCAGGAGGAGGAGGGTTCATATTGATACTTCTTATCTTTGTCCTGAATTTTCCTCTTCATCTGGCCATTGGAACATCCGTGCTTATTATGGCCATAACCGCCAGCTCGGGAGCCGTGGGATTTGCGCTGCACGGAAACATAAAACCTCTTTCAGGAATAATCATCGGAATAAGCGCTGTTTTCGGAGGGACCCTCATGGCGAGGTTCGTTAATCAAATCGAAGAAAAGACACTCGCTAAAGCCATAAGCATCATGTTCATGCTGCTGGGAACTGTCATGATCATCATACGCTTCATTGAAACACAAAAAATCATACCTTAGGTATCTTAACTTTTCTCCTTTAAGAACTGGGCTTTGCTGTCTGAGGCTGTGCTCGTTTCAAGGATATTCTTTTGTGCTCTCTCACAATCAAAAATCCCAGAACGATCCAAACCAGAGCCATAATGATGTTGAATTTGGCAAAACTTTCAACCACGATAAATTGGGCCCAAAGGAAAACGATTAAACTGTGAGTGACATCACCGGCCCGGTGAAAAAAGGTATCTATAGCAGCCTTGGCCTTGTACTTCTCTTCCCTTGAAGTAATAAGAAAGAGAGCATGCCTTGTGGTGTTCATCAATGAGTAATCCGTTGCATTCTCCGTAGCTTTGATCCACTTGACAATGAGCAAAGCGGCTCCCATGCTGATGAAAAAATACCCTCCCAATGCAATAAAAGGAAGGAAAAAGACAGCTGTCCTGACTCCAAACCACTTAAATATACGAGATACCAAAAACAGCTGAATAAACATCGCCAAAAGGTTCATGATAATATAAAAATCTGAATAAAAACTTCCAATGATCTGCTCGACTGAAAGACCTCCCGCTGTTCCTGCCTGAACAGATCCCAAGGCTTTGTTCTTTATCACCCGGTCCAGAATGTACCCTCCGTTAGTGTTGATAAGATTCAGCAGGAGGACAAAAAGGGCAATATAAAGGAGATAGCGCTTTTTAAAAACCAGTTTGAATCCTCCGCCTTTTTTCAAAGGTTTTTCTTTCTCCGTAGATGCTTTTTTCAAAGGGACATCTTCCTCTGTTTCCACTTTACCTGTGATTTCCCTTTTATGGATAATATAAGTAAGTGCAATGCAAACACCCAGCACAGCAGCGGATACCAGGAGAAGTTGGTACATCCCCATCCAGTTCTGGATGCGCTTGAAAATATAAGAACCGGAGAAGGCGCCAAAAGTAGCGCCAAAAGCAATAAGGGGAAAAAGACGCTTTCCAGCTCCTTCCGTATAGATATCATTGGCAAATCCCCAGAACTGAGCAATGACCACAACATTAAAAATGCTAGCCCAAATGAAAAAGATAATACTGATAGTGCTGAAGGGAATGCCAAAAAGATTCAACACGGAAAATATTATCAGGTTTGATATAAAAAACAGAGTGACCCACGCGATGAGTTTCTGGCGGGGGACTTTTGACGAAATAGAACTGAATGCCTTGATGACGAATATGAGCAGAATCGAAATAACGCCATAAAGATAGCTTTTTGTCTCAGGTCCCCACTCCGTGAGGATGGATGAATCTCTAACTATCTTTATGATGTAGTACGCACCCAGGATCAAATAAATATTCAAGGTCAACAGTAAAGCTGTGCCCGCTTCCCCGGGACGGATATCTGTGAACAATTTCAGAAATTTGTGAATTAACCCTTCCTTTATTTCTTTACTTCCCCTTTGATCCATGAAATCCTCCACATAAAACAGTAAAGTTTTTCTCTTTGGATTTTTTCCTATATGGAAGTAAAAGTCAAATATTTATTGAATTTTTCTTGATGAATTTTGACTCAAAAAATATTTTTTCCTGCTTAGAAGTTCAGCCTCTTTTCCGGCTTACACTGGTATCATACCGGATGATCTCCTTGATGAATTCCTGTCCTGGCGGAACATCCATCATAAGACAAAAATAATCCCATACAGCCCCGAGAGGCATGGTTTTGAGCTCTTCGAGAAGTGCCAGCCGGGAAAAATAATCACCCCTGTTTTCCGCCTCTAAAAGCCTTTCCCTGGGCTCGAGAAGAGCTGATAGAGCGGCCTTTAAAACAGCTCTGGCCCCTATGACCCAGGCTCCCACACGGTTCAAACTGGCATCAAAAAAATCAAGAGCGATGTGTACCCTATCCAAATAATCGCCCCGGACCACTTCTTCAAAAAGGTTCCGTGTGCTGTCATCCAAAACAGCGACATGGTCACTATCCCATCTGACACCACGGCTGACATGAAGAAGGATCTCATCGGAGAACTGAAGCACTGCCGAGATCTTATCTCCTATGTTTTCTGTGGGATGGAAGTGTCCCGTGTCAATGCATATCATCTTATTTTTTGTCAGCGCGTATCCCAGATAAAATTCATGAGACCCGACCACATAGGATTCGCTGCCGATTCCGAAAAGCTTGCTTTCCAAGGAGTCTTTAAGCTCCTCATACGGATACTCCTCTTTGAATATCTCATCCAGAGTTTCTCTTAGCAGGTCTCTGTGCCCTTTTCTATCAACAGGAATGTCCTTGGATCCGTCCGGAATCCATATATTGTGAACACAAGGACTTTCAAGTTCCCGCCCCATAAACGAGCCTATCCTCCGGCATCTCTCGACATGCTCTATCCAGAATTGACGTATATTTTCATCCTTGGAGCTCAGGGTATAACCGGTATCAGCTAAAGGATGAGAGAAACACGTGCAGTTGAAGTCCAGCTTAAGCCTTTTGTCTTTAGCCCAGTGAATCCATCCTCTGAAATGTTCGGGTTCTATCTTATCCCTGTCTATGAAGGTGTCTCCGAACTCTCCATAGATGGCATGAAGATTCAGTCGGTGACTTCCGGGTAACAGAGAATAGACTTTTTCCAAATCCTGACGGAGTTCTGTCACTGTCCTTGCCCTTCCCGGATAACTTCCTGTGACCTGAATCCCCCCTCCTTTGAGCTGAGAACCGGGTTTTTCGAATCCGGCCACATCATCTCCCTGCCAGCAGTGAATGGAGATGGAAATATCCTTTAATTTTTCGACAGCTTTTTCTGTATCAGAACCAATATCCCTGTACTTTTTTATGGCTTCCTTATAGGCTTTTTCACTTTTTTGAAATTTCATGTCCATCTCCTATAAATCATAGATCCTCTATCTCTTTATGTTAGGGCTCTCCCTGCATACATTCTTAAAACGGTTATAATTCCTCTCCCATTCTTCACTCCCTTCCGGGTCATAAACCCGAAGGTCAAAAGAGGTTGAAATCATATCCCTCGCCCTCTCTATGGAATCCACCTTACCGGCAGACAAAGCCTGTATCATGATGTTGCCCACAGCCGTAGCTTCAGCCGGGCCTGAGATCACAGGAAGGCCCAGTGCATCAGCGGAATACTGGCAGAGAACCCTGTTGCGGGAACCACCGCCTATGATGTGGACTTTGCTTATTTGCCTGTTGCAGAAAGAACAAAGCTCCTCAAACACATATTTGTATTTGAATGCCAGGCTTTCCAGCACACAGCGGACGAATTCGGAAACAGTCTCCGGAGGAGGCTGGCCTGTTTTTTGGCAGAAATCACTTATAGCTTCTGTCATATCTGCCGGTTTTAAAAACAAAGGGCAGTCAGGATCAATGAGAGACCGAAAAGGCTTAGCTGAATCCACTGTTCTTATCAACTCTCCGTATTCAGTGTTTTGGCGCCCACTCCATCTTTTCCTGCATTCCTGAAGCAGCCACAATCCGGTAATATTTTTAGATAGTCTAAACTTGTGTCCCATTCCTCCTTCATTGGTGAAATTCAGTTCGTAGCTATCTTCACTGATAAGGGGAGAGTCTAATTCAATGCCCATAATAGACCAGGTGCCCGAGCTTATAAAAGCCCAGTCTATTCCCCGAGCCGGCGCGGCAGCCACGGCCGAGGCTGTATCGTGTGTGGCTGTCAGTATCACGGGAACAGACGCAACTCCGGTTTCCTTTGCCACGGATCCTTTTACAGGACCGAGAATCTTTCCGGCCGTTTCCACAGCCTGCATCAGGGATACGGGCACATCCAAAATCTTAAAAAGCTGCTCCTCCCACCCGTCTTTGCGGGGATTGAAAAGCTGTGATGTGGTGGCGTAGGAAAACTCAGTGGCCATCTCCCCGGTGAGAAAATAATTAAAAATATCCGGCATAAACAGGAGATCTTTGGCTTTCGTTATGATTTCAGGATTTTGAGTCCTCAAAGCATGAAGCTGAAACAGCGAATTGAACTGAAGAAACTGGATCCCGGTCAGATTATATACCTGTTTGGGGGGTATTTTTTCTAAGAATTCCTCCATGGCTTTCTTGTTGCGCTTGTCCCTGTAGGCAAAGGGAAGTAAAAGGAGATGGCCTCTTTTATCGAACAAGCCAAAGTCCACGCCCCATGTATCTATTCCAATACTAAAGACGGGGCCTTTGTTTTCACGGACGCACTCCCTTATACCCTTTGTTATTTCTTCGAACAGATGGTGTACATCCCAATAAACACGGCCTCCTTTAGAGATCATCTTATTCTGAAATCGACAAATCTCCTTGACCCGAATCTCCTCTTTTTCCAGTGTGCCCAAAAGGGCTCTTCCGCTTTCAGCGCCTATGTCGAAAGCGAGAAAAGAATCATGATTCATCTCCCCTCTCCGGTTTCTCCCATTTATATCCAGCGCCGTCAGTAAGTACGGAGGGAAAAGCAGATATTCGAAGCCGTGCACATCCCATAGGAATCAAGATGACGGTCTCCACAGGCTGATCCGTTCGTGCCGGACTCTGCTGTATTTCCCCAACCAATCCTAACTCATCGAGCTGCCATTCCGGTATTTTTCTAGCCTTGAGCTTGATCTCTATAGGGGCTGAAGCCGCTTTAAAAGGCTGATCATCTTCAGGCCAAGGCTGTTCCGTAACCTCCACGCCCTCGGCGGGCACTCCATCTTTTAACAGTATCCCATAGTTCCAATCTGAAGTCGGATAGATCTCCCAGGCCGGCCATTTGTCTGTTCCTCCATGGCGGACATATTTCTCTCCGATTTTAAGCGAATAGGTCAGAGGCCCCCGGTTGATGGACACACAATCAAGATTTTTGGTCCAATGGGTGATGCTCACATTCATAACCAACTTAAGGTTCACTTTATCTCCGTTCCGCCACTTTCGGTTGACACACAAAAAGGAACCAGGATTTGATATCACCTCCCTGGCTTTTCCGTTTATCTCAAGTTCGGCTTTCCGGCACCATCCCGGAATCCTCAAATAAAGAGGGAAATCCACTTTTTCCGGTGTGGAAATCACGAATTCTATGTTCTCATCGAATGGATAATGAGTTATTTCCGAAACCGTTACTTTTGTCCCCTCTCCCACTTCAGCTGTGACCTCTGAAGGAGCATAAATCACCGCGCTCAGTCCGTTATCATGAGTAGCAGCCCAGAGATGCTCGGTGAAATAGGGCCAACCGTGACCTGAATTGTGCTGGCAGCAGCGGTGTTTGTGCGGATTCATCCAGAGCATAGGCCCTCCATTCTGAAGGCCGGGCGATTTGCTTTGGCTGTCTGAGAGAACCATATTTGGGGCTGTCAAATAACGGAGCGCTTTCAAATCAGCGGTCATAGAGGCCGGATATGAATTGAATGCCACATCCTCACAACGGTCTGCCCACCGGATATCCCCCGATATCATAAGAAGGGTTTCCTCTGAAAGCATCATCTCTACCATTCCGCAGGTCTCTATAGCCTGTCTGGGGCCTGAATACCCTTCCCGGCAGTTCTCATCCCCTCCGAACATTCCTCCCGGGACCTGCCCGTAGAGGTCTCTGACCTTCTGCCAGTTTCTATCAGCTGCCTTAAGGTGTTTCTCATCCTTGGAAACCTGATAAAATGTTGCCGGCTCTCCGAAACCCTGAGAAATGTTTACATTATGCCAGTTTATAACATCCTCTTCCCACTCGGCTGTATTCCGATGGACTTTTCGGGCAAAATCAAGAAGCCATTCTTCACCTGTTCGGTTGTACAGCCAGATCACACTGAACAGCATATCCCCTGCCCTCATCCTGGGCCAGTAACCCACCAGGAATTCCTCATCCGGTATTTCGGACAGATAGGCAAAATAGTCTGTCATCAAAGAAATGACCCGTTCATCTTTACCGCCTGTGTATTCATAGTAATCCTGAAGGCAGAACAGCATGATCATATTGGGCCATAAATCTGTTCGCCCTTTGAGTTTTGTAGCGGCTCCGCCGCTTCTAAAAGCCGGACCAAACCAGCCGTCCGGGTGCTGGCTTCTCAGAGCCCCCTCGATCCATACAAGAGACTCCTTGATCATTCTCTCATCACCGAGAAGATAACCGCAGTTGCTGAATCCTTTAAGCCAGTAGGGTTCTTCTTCCCATCCCCTTTCACCTTTCCCTTCAGGATCAAGCCATGCATTGTTTTCTTTGTTCAGGAACTCGCTTAATTCGTCAAGATGCCCATGGAATCCATCCGCCTGGAGTCGGAGCTGCCGCAGCAGCCATCCTTTGGGCTTGACCAGCCCCACGGGCAGTTTGATAAAAGGTGTTCGAAGCAAAGGCTCCCGGTTGCTTGTATAGTGATTGTTCTTAACATCAACAGGAGGGACCTTTACCACTGAGACCTGTCCTTCTTTTCTGCAAAGGACAGCCGTAAAAATAAGAACCATAAAAACAATGCCAGACTTATATATTGTTTTTTTCATGTTTTCTCCCTGTCTCTTTTTGTTATGGGTTATCCAGCTACATTTTATATCATCATATCCATTGAAAAACAAAATTTTTCATGCGTTAAAAATTTTTAATGTCGCCACGTCCACACCTTAATTTCATAGGGACTGCGCTTTTTCTGTTGGATAGATAAAATCATGCAGAACTCAGACTTTCAGGCAGGCTGGGTGGTTCTGAAGTCATCCGGAGGCGAGCGGGCATGGTTCCTCACAGAGGGGAGCGAGCCGAGGAATAAGCTGATTTTACTCGCGGGGGAAAATCAGCGGGCTGAAGAACTTGCCAGTTTGATGAAAGTCGGGAGCACAAACCACATAACCTTTTAACATTAAGAAAATCAGGTGTGGTTGAAGCGACATTGAAGATTTAGCCTTCAGATGAGGCTTTTCGAGGGTATCCGGTGAAGCCGGACGGTGAGTATGTCTGACCCACGGACGGGGGGAGTTACGGAACCGCCGAGAAAAACGAAGAAGAATGGCGTTAAAAATCTGAAGGGAGCACAAACCACACCTGATTTTCATTTCGGCTTGCCTGAAAGACAAAAATCATTGATAATAAAAAACAATCCGGGTTCAATGAAACTGCTCATCACTATTATCACCATCACCATCATTGCCCTTATCGGCTCCCGTCTTACTTTTCTCAACAGGAAGCTCCCCCTTGGTTTCAGAAATATCATATTCACAGGTACCGAGTACATATTCATGGGAATACTTTTAGGCAAAATGGGGCTTAATATGATCGACCCGAAAATCCTGATCAATTTAGAGCCTTTCCTTTTTTTTGGTCTATCATGGATCGGATTTCTCTTCGGGCTCCAGTTTGACTTTAAAAGCATCAAGAATCTCCCAAGACTCTTTTTCTCCATTTCAGCCATCCAAGCCTTTGTTACTTTTCTGGTTGTGACTCCGGCCATTTTTTTCTCATTCAAGACATTTTCCACCCTTCCGGTCAGAACCGTTCTCATTCTTTCTTTTGCTTTAGGCAGTGCTTCAGTGTGTACGGCTCAATCCGCCCTTGCAATCGTATGCAATAACTATAGGTTCAAAAATCCCAGATTGTTCTCTCTCCTCAACTACATTGCAGGCATAGACGGTATTTTTGCACTGGCTCTCTTTTCACTGACTTTTATTGTCTTTCCTCTATCAGGAAGCACAAAATTCGACTTAACGGCTTCTTTAAAGTGGCTTCTTCTGGCCCTGACCATAGGAATGATCACAGCTCTCATATTTATCATCTTAAGCAAAGTCAGATTCTCCCAGCAGGAATTTATCGTACTCATCCTAGGGTCAGTCTTATTCGGCGGAGGGCTGGCCATGAAAACCAACAATTCTCCCCTTCTTATTGGATTCATATCCGGATTGATCATTGCTAATTTCTGCAGACACAGATTGAGAGCTCTTGAAATCATGGTGCATTCTGAAAAATCTATCTACATCATAATACTCGTGATCATTGGTGCCAGCTGGAAACTTGATTTCAACTTTATTCTCATCATCACAGGATTTTACTTTCTATCCAGACTGCTGGCAAAACTTATGGGCGTATTTGCCGCCACACGTTCCTTTAAATTTGACTTCCATGTCCCATGGAGCACAGGGCTGGGGCTTTTATCAGAAGGGGGCTTTGCCGTAGCCATTATTATCAGCTTCTCGATTTTTTATCCTTCATTGTCGGACTATTTGGTCACAGTGGTCGTTATATCCATGATCATAAACGAATTCATAAGCCCAAAGCTTATCCTTTCCCTGCTTGAACAACCTGTCCCCATTGATTTCAGAAATCGGCCAGATATAACCAAAAAAAACAAATGACAAACAGAATATTAGGTCTCATTCTTATCATCACTACTGTGATGCTGATCATTCATTTTAATTTAGGCGACTTCCAGAAAAAATGCCCTGCTCTTATTCTAGGCCTCATCCTTCTGGCCGCCTATTGTTTTGGCTTTCTTTTAGAGAGAATCGGTCTCCCTCGAATCGTGGGGTATATTCTGGCAGGTCTGTTCATGGGTCCTTTTTTTCTGAACTTATACTCTCTTTCGGAAGTGAACAGCCTCAGTTTTATAAACAAACTAGCTCTTGCGTTTATTGCCTTTTGCGCAGGAGGAGAACTGCGAATATCAAATCTGCGAAAAATCCTTAAATCCATCGTTTACTATGTATCCGGAGTGACGGTGGTGGTCCTTTGCGGAACGACCCTCGTCGTCTTTTTACTGTCCGGCGCAATGCCCTTCATGGATGATTTTAGCTTGACCTTAAGACTGGCTGTCTCAGCCATATTCGGAACCATTGCCGTCGCCCGCTCGCCTTCTTCGGCCATTGCCATTATCAGTGAGACAAAAGCCAAAGGACGCTATACGGATATTGTCCTCAGCGTATCCGTGGCCATGGATGTCTTTATTATCATACTGTTTGCCGTGGTTATCTCTGTCGTTCAAGTCTTTATTGCGGGCAAAGGCGGATTGAATTTACTGCTGGTACTTTCCCTCCTTTTTAAAATCACCGTTGCTTTTCTGCTCGGCTTCCTATTGGGAAAACTCATTGTTTTTCTCATAGAAAAAGTCCATGTGGAATTTCCGGTGGTTATCATTGCTACGGGATTTATTGTGATCGAATTTTCACACCTGCTTGGAGATTATCTGCACCGGGTCTTTGACATCCGCCTGGAACTGGAACCTCTTCTCATCTGCATGGCAGCCGGCTTTACTGTGCAGAACTTTTCAAAACATGGAGACAACTTTCTGGAACGAATGGACCGGATCTCTCTCCCTATCTATATTGCCTTTTTTGCCATAACCGGGGCATCAATGAACTTGAACGTGCTCCGCACCGGGTGGCTTCTGGGATTGGTCGTTTTCTTAGTCCGTCTTATCTTCATCTATGCCGGTTCCTCTGTGAGCGGCAGACTTGCAAAAAACAAGCCAAAAATATATAAAAATGTGTGGCTGGGTTTTATTACCCAAGCTGGAGTCAGTTTAGGGCTGCTCACAGAAGTCGCCCGGCGGTTTCCTGAAATAGGCCCTTCTGTCCAGACCATATTAGTGGCAGCCATTATTATGAACCAGATTATAGGACCCATCGCCTTTAAATACGGTTTGAAAAAAGTAGGCGAGACCCATGTCCAAAGGAGTTCGTAATGCGTATTTCTCAATATTTGGATAAAGACTGCATAAAGATCCCTCTTCTCAAAGAAAAAAAACAGGAAATCATAGAGGAACTCTTAGGCCTTATAACAGACAAATATCCTGAGATTGATAAGGAAGAGGCTATTCAAAATCTCATTAACAGGGAAAAGATCGAGACCACTGCCATCGGAAACCATGTGGCCATCCCTCATGCAAGGTCCAAAAAAAGCCAGCAGGTGTATTTTGCTTTCGGAATCACAGAAAAAAGTGTGGGCTTTGAGGCACTGGATGGAAAACCGGTCCGCCTGGTATTTCTTCTTCTGTGCCCTGAAAAAAAAGTCAACACCCAGATCACTTTTCTGGCAAGACTCTCCCGCATCTTACATGATAGGAAACTCAGAAAAAAATTAATGACATGCAAAAACAGCCAGAATGTCATAGACGTCTTCACAGAGTATGAAAACAGACATTTCAGTTAAGAGAGGGAACTTTAAGATGAAGCTCATCATCATTTTCCTTAACAAGATCGAATATCTGGACGACCTTCTTTCCGCTTTCCTGGAAATCGGAGTACCCGGCGCTACGATTCTTGATTCTGTGGGAATGGGCCATATTGTCAGTCATGACATCCCCATTTTTGCCGGATTGAGAGATTTTTTCGCCGGAAGCAGTCCCACCAACAAGACCATTTTGATGGTCACAGATAAAGATATGATCATAGATATAGACGAAGTTCTGAAGGATGTCACCGGCTATCATAAGAAAACAGGTATCGCCAAAATGATATCCGTTCCTATTGACGGTCTCTTCGGATTTGAAAAATAGACCCGGCTGAAGCGCTTTATTCAAAAATTCAGGGCTTTTCTTCCTTCCCCATACGGATCTCAGCCTCCTGCACTATCCTTTTCACGTTCTCCATCATCTTAGGAGCACTGTACACCAAGCCGTCCTTGATGGTCCACATCACTCCGCCCCGGGTTGTCAATGTGCCGTCTTTGATATCCAGAACCCCGATTGGATAGAGAAGTTTCAGATTCTCAAGAGGATTTCCGTCTACCAGGATAAGGTCTGCCAAATAACCGTCCCGAATTCTTCCCAGCTTATCTTCCATTCCCAGAATCCGGGCATTATTACCCGTGGCGTGCATAACGACATCTATGGGATGAAATCCTGCTTCCTGATGGAGCTCCATTTCCCGGATCACACTGAATCCATAGAGTTGATAAATGTAACCCGCATCCTCTCCGACACCGACCACTCCGCCCATTTCAGCGAATTTTCGGACCGCATTCATCCAGATCCGGTAATTTTCTTTCCAAAAGACTTCATCTGTAGTGGACCAGTTCCATTGATAAGAACCATGATGCTGGGGATTGGGCATAAAATACTCCTTAACGGCAGGGTGAAGATACTCCTCAAACCACGGCTGTGTTTGGGCTCTCTGGAAATCCCGGCTTGACTCATAGATAACAAATGTGGGGCACCAGCACACTTTTTTCTCTATCAGGGTCTTAAGCACTTTGTGAAGTTTCTCGGGATCCGCTTCCCTCCACAGGCGGCCTGCATAACGGAACCGGTCGCTTTCATTGCTGTAGTTGTACCAGTATGGGAAATTCTGGGAACCTTTGAGCGCGGCATCTGGCACACCATACCAGTGTTCGATGGTGGTTGTTCCGAATTCGGCATCATCCCACGCATCGGTCTCTTCAACTCCCACATGGTGAGCCACCTTCAGCCCCAATTTATGGGATTCCTCCAGCACTGCTTTCATGATATCCCGGTCCATTCCGAATATCTTTACCCCGTCCCCTCCGGCTTTTTTGATCTCCTGAACGCTCTTTCTTGCTTCCTCAGGAGTCCTTCCTCCTGCCCGCATATACAGAAAGATCCGGGGAGCCGCTGTCTCTCCCTCCCGGCTCTTGCGGCGTTCCTCTATGGTCTTCTCATAATTGCTTCCTACATCCCGCACCGTTGTGATGCCGCATCCCAGCCACAGGCCATAAAGATACTCGAACGGCAGAGGATGACCGGCACGGCTGTCATGAATATGAGCATGGATATTGATCAAACCAGGAAGCATATACAGGCCTGTTCCGTCAATGACATGCTCCTCCTTTTCATAAGAGCTGCTGTCTGCACGCGCTCTTTGAACAGATCTAATTAGGTTTCCCTCGATCACCACATCCATAGGCCCATCAGCCGGAGTGCCGTTCCCATCCACGCACATTACATTCCGGATAATGAGCCTGTCATATCTTTGCCCGTGGGATATGCCTCTGGTCTCAGCCTGCAGGTCAGGGATGCAGACAAAAACCAATAGGGCCAATCCTAAAATTATAAAGCTTTTTTTTAGTCCGACCACTGTGTGCTCCTTTCTATAAATAGTCCAGAATTAGTATGTGAGCCTGACGGAAAATGTCAAGACTTTATTATCAGCGGCTATCCTAAATAGGCCAGGCTATTTTATATGACTGGTATGAGGCCCAATTTCCCATCCTGTCCGTTCTTTGATGAGAGCCTTCCTTTCAAGTACCCGGCCTTTAAAATCAAGTTCTATTCTGTATGTTCCCGGCAGCTGGAGTTCTCCGCGCGCCCATCTTCCCATCCTATCCCTCTGTTCCTCTGTAGGCATTGACCTCATATTCCAGTTGACCGTGTTTATGCCTGATTCTCCGTCTCCTTTCAGCTCACACAAGACATTTCCGAATGTGTCTTTGATCCTTATGGTCATTCCCTCGGAAGTCTTGTCCTTGAGATAATAATAAATCCTCATCACATCCGGCTCATTAGGTGTTGAGTGGTGCCGGTCCCCGTAAAGGCCGTAATTCCCCCAGGGCCGGGTCACTCTCTGCGAGGCTGGTTCAACCGGGAAAAGATACACCTCTTCTTCCAGTACATCTTGATTGAGTTCCTGAAGCGGAGATATGTCCGTTATGAATATCCCTCTTCCATAAGTCCCTGCCACCAGATCATTTTCTCTGGGATGGATGAGCAGATCCGTAACCGCAATGGTGGGCATATTGTTCCTCATAGAGACCCAATTTCCTCCCCGGTCTATGCTCACATAGATCCCCTTATCGTTTCCTACTAAAAGAAGATCCGGATTCTTTCTGTCTTCAAAAACCACATTTACAGGTTTATCCGGTAAATTGTTCGAGATATCGGTCCAGGTACGGCCGAAATCATCTGTTTGGTATAAAAAACTTCTGAAATCATCTCTTCTGAATCCAGTTTTTGACACATAGACTCTTCCCTCTTTATGATGGGAAGCAAAAACACGGCTGACCCAGTAGTTTTCCGGAGCGCCGGTATGGACAAGGTTCTGGGTCAGGTCCTTCCAGTCAGCGCCGCTGTTTTGAGTCACCCATACTTTGCCGTCATCCGTTCCCACCCAAATCAATCCGGGTGTCACCGGTGATTCGGATATGGTAGTGATAGTGCAGTACTGAATATGTCCCTTCCCTGCAATCTTGACGGCGTCATTTGTGGTCAGGTCAGGGCTGATCTCCTGCCAGTTCTCGCCCCTGTGCATGGAGCGCAAAAGCATCTGGGTGCCTGCATAGATCACATCGCTGTTATGGGGGGAGATCTCAAGAGGGGGACACCAGTTAAACCTGTAGGGAGGTTTTCCCTCCTCTCTTCTTGGCTCGATATCAGTCCTTGTCCCCAGTTTCTGGTCTATTCTCTGGTGCCCTCCGAATTGGATGCTGTTATAGACCCAGCGGCCGTCTTCAAGAGAGACCACATTGTACATCCCGTCTCCGCCTCCCATTGGGATCATGTCCTCAAGGCTTACTTTTCCGGACCAGCTGCTGGTCGGGATTTTCCATGAATCATGACACTGCAGGCCTCCGTAAACATTGTAGGGGTCTTCCATATCCACGCAAATATCATAATACTGGGCCATGGGAAGATTGTCATAAAAATCACAGGTTTTGCCGCCGTCATAGGATACGAACACACCTCCGTCGCTTCCCATCATCAAACGGTCTGAATTCTGGGGGTCTATCCACAAGGTCCGCACATCACCAAACGCAGAAGAAAATGTCTTTCTCGGAGGCCAGTTAATATCATGCCATGTTCTGCCACCGTCATCCGAACTGGCAAGGCAAATGCTTGTCACATATATCTTCTGGTCGTCATTCGGATCCACTCTAATCTGGTTGAAAGAATATGCAGCCTTGCCTCCCACATTATCCATTAGGGAATTCATTTTTTCCCAGCTTTCCCCGGCATCTTCACTTCGGTAGACCTCTCCCCCTATTTCTCTCTCCCCGGGTTCGACACCGCTTTCTCTGTCCCTTCTGGCTTCTTCCTCCGTAGGAGGCCGCATATTTGTGTTTTCCACCACAGCATAGATGATATCGGGATCGCTCCTGTAAATATCAATCCCTATCCTTCCGATCTTACCCTTTGGCAGTCCTTTGGAAAGCTTTTTCCAGGTCATTCCCGCATCTTCAGTCTTGTATATTCCGCTGTCCTCCCCTCCGGCTTCAAAATGCCAGGGAAATCTAGCTTTTTCATAAGCCGCCGCATACAGAACATCCGGATTATCCCTGTTGATAGCCAGGTCGATCACACCCACTCTTTCGTTTATATAAAGGACTTTTTCCCAGGTCTTTCCTCCGTCTATTGTTTTATAAACACCTCTTTCCTTATTCGGAGAAAACAGGTGGCCCATTGCGGCTATATAGACAGTATCAGGATTCTTCGGATGGATCACCACTCTTCCTATATGATGCGTCTCTTCAAGCCCCATGTGCTTCCAGGTCTCTCCTCCATCCAGCGACTTATACACTCCGTCTCCCCAATAAGAGCTTCTTGCCGTGGCGTGTTCTCCGGTTCCCACCCACACTATCTGAGGCTCTGATGGAGCCAGGGCAATATCCCCTATGGAAAAGATATCCTGGTCATCAAAAATCGGCTTAAAAGTGGTGCCGTTATTGGTCGTTTTCCAGAGCCCTCCGTTTCTTCCCGCAACATAAAAAGTATAGAGATGTTCTTTCTCAGGTGACTCGGGAACCGCAAAATCAGTGATCCAGGCTCCGCTTCGAAAAGGCCCTATATTCCGGTACTGGAAACACTTGAGAAGCTCTTCATTGAAAGGATCCCGGGCTTTTTCCCAAGCATGAAGCACTGAAACCAACCCAAATGAAAAGAAGAGAAAGGCGCTGAATATTTTTTTACAAGACACTGTTCCTCCTTTTTATCATAAAATGATCATTTTCTCTCGCCCTTTATTATTATATAAAACCGCAGCTCACTCAACTTTTAAAAAATCCATTGCATAGTCCTAACAAAGTAAAGCACGCGCGCCTTACCTGTCATTGCGAAAAAAAAGATTTTGTTTTAAACTTTGATGAAGATAACCTTCTTAAAATGAGGAGTTACCCATGAAAAAAAAGAATGTGACAGTACCTCTTTCTCTTTTCCTTTTATCATTCCTGTTGGTTTTTTCAGCATGTAAAGGAAAACAGGAAAACAAGGCCAAAGAAACTTTAGAGAAAGGAAAAACAAAAATAATGATTGAAAGAAAAGACTTCGGCCATCTTCCGGACGGCCAAAAAGCCGATCTGTACATCCTCAAAAGTCCGGGGGGAATCAAAGCTGCTATCACAAACTACGGAGCCATCCTGGTTTCTCTCGAAGTCCCGGATAAAAACAATGAGTTTGCTGATATCACTCTAGGGTATGATGATTTGGAAGGATACTTAAAAGAGACGCCTTACTTCGGAGCCACAGTAGGCCGCTATGCTAACCGTATAAAAGGCGCTGTGTTTACTCTTAACGGAAAAGAATACCCTTTGGCAAAAAACAACGACAACAATCATCTCCACGGAGGCATCAAAGGTTTTGACAAAAGAGTCTGGAATGCGGAGCCCTTTGAAAAAGAGGATTCAGCCGGAATTACATTCCGTTATCTAAGCCCTGACGGGGAGGAAGGGTATCCCGGAAATCTCTCCTGCACCGTGACCTACACACTCACGAACAACAATGAACTCAGAATAGATTATGAAGCTGAAACAGACAAAGCCACGCCGGTCAATCTGACTCATCACAGTTATTTTAATCTCAAAGGTCAGGGAAACGGCGACATCCTCGGCCATGAACTCTATATAAACGCCGATAAATACACTCCTATTGACGGGGAACTCATACCTACGGGTGAGATCCTTCCTGTCAAGGGCACGCCTCTTGATTTTATGGAACCCACAGCTATTGGAGAACGCATCGAACAGATCCCCGGTGGATATGACCATAATTTTGTTCTCAACGGCGACCAAGGAACCCTGAGACTGGCTGCCAGAGTCTTTGAACCGGAAAGCGGTCGGGTCATGGAAATCCATACCACAGAACCCGGGATCCAGTTCTATTCAGGTAATTTCCTGGATGGAACCATCAAAGGGAAATCAGGAAAAATCTATGAACAGCACTATGGGTTCTGCCTTGAACCCCAGCATTTTCCGGATTCTCCCAATCGTCCGGAATTCCCTTCGACCGTTCTTGAACCAGGAGGAAAATATTCCACCACAACTGTCTTCCGATTCTCTAAAAAATAGAGGCTCTCTTTAATCCTTAGAAATCAAACTTAAGGATTATCTGAGAATGAATCCTTTTTTCAGAGGATCATCGGGGTCAAAACAGAACCTGCTTGTCCCTGTGATAGAGGCGATTCCCGTGACCTCAGGAATGACCGCCTTGTAAGGGCCGAACCTTGTCACTTCCTTCACACTCACCCTAAACTCGGTCCCGATAAGGCTTTCTATAACCAGAGTCTCCCCTTTTTTGAGCTCCCCTCTTGAATAATGAAGCGCGGCGCGGGCACTCACGCCCGTTCCAGTCGGAGACCGGTCCACTTCTCCGTCTGCAAACACACAGACATTCCGGCTGTGATTGCATGGCTTTTCGGGAGGGCCCGTGATAATGGTCCCGTAGAGAAAACCAAGCTCTCTCTCCAAAGGATGTTTGATATCCACGGAATTTTGAACCGCTTTTTTTATGGACCGCCCCAGATGGATCAAGCGGGCACAGTTTTCAGGCTTTAAAGACACATCCAATTCCTCAGCCCTGCAAAAAGCATAAAAAGCCCCTCCGAAAGCGATGTCATAACGGAGCCAACCGATATCCGGGACCTGGATCTTCTGGTCCTTCAAATAAACAAAACAAGGCACATTCAAAAAAGAAACCTGTGTCACTTTCCCCTCTTCTCTGTGAGCTGTCGCCTTTACCAGACCAGCGGGCGTATCCATTTTGACTTCAGGATTGTTCCCCCCTTTTTTGACCATGCCCGTATCCAGAGTCATTTTAGCCAGTGCAATAACAGCATGGCCGCACATGGTTGAGTACCCTTCATTGTGAAGAAAAAACACCCCGAAATCTCCTTCTTCACTCACGGGTTCCGTAAGCACAGCCCCGTACATATCAGCATGGCCACGGGGCTCCCACATCAAGCCGGTGCGGAGGAAGTCAAGATTTTCGCGGAAATACCGGCGTTTTTTGAGAACAGTATCACCAGGAATACGAGGCAGTCCCTTTGTGATGAGCCTTAATGGTTCTCCTGCGGCATGGGCATCCAGAGTTTCAATCACTCTCCAGCCTGCAGGAGGTTTCCATTCAGTATTCATGTGTTCCTGTCCCTTTTAAAAAACGACTTCCCTGCCTATTCCCTTTGCCACAGCTCTTCTGTAAATAAATCCGGATACTATAAGGTCAAAAAGCGCCATGCCCACTGATTTGAAAACTGTGGTTTCTTCCTTCCCGCAGGTCACGTGAACTTTTCCGGATATGATTTTACCCAGGGTGACAATCTGGTCTTTCTGGATCCAACCCTTTTCCAGGGCCACTTTAACATCTCCGGATTCAACAAGGGCATAATCTGTATCCACTGCCATTGTCCTGACATGGGTATACAGGGCTTTGGGAAACTCTCTCATCTCCGGTTTGTAAGAACCTATCCCCACAATATGCTTTCCTAAGAAAAGCCCCGGCTCATCGGGAAGCACAGGCTCCGAAGATGTGGTCGCTGTGATCACGACATCTGAATGAGCCAATAATTCTTCAGAGTTTTTCGCTTCCTGAACAGCAATGTCTTTAAGCACCTCTGATAACTTCTCACACAACTGATACGCTTTTTCAGGAAACTTGTCGTACACATAAACCGTTTTGAACGGTCTCTGAGTGCATGCGGTGACGGCCTGGTGAAATCCCTGGACGCCCGCTCCAACGATTCCCAGGCTCTTTGCCTTTTCCGAAGTTATATGACGGATTCCCGCACCCCCTACAGCCCCAGTTCTCAAAGCGGTCAGAGCAGAGCCGTTAAGCACTGCCAGCGGCCTCCCTGTCTCCCCGTCATTGAGAACCATCACGCCAAAAAGTACCGGCAAATCCTTTTTTTCATTTTCAGGAAACAAGGATACCAGCTTTGTGCCCATGCTTTTTTCCGTGAAACAGGGCATCAGCAAAAGGCTGTTCTTGCCGTACTCCACACACATCCTGTCAGGCATGTTGAAGTCTTTCTCTTCGTATACCAGCACAGCTTTTTCCACACAATCCACCATCTCTTCCCTGGAGACTGCTCTCAATAAATCTTCCTGGTTAAGAATCAGCATGCTATCCTTACCTATTCATATATTTCATAAAAAAATGGCGATGTTATTATTATTGATTTCATTTCAGCAATATACAAGATTCCTTCAAGAACAATTATTTGAACATTTTCCTTATTTTTTCTTTTTCTTTTTAGTAAAGAGTTTATCTATCACTTCTTTTGAGGGACGTTTCGTGAAAAAGGATATCCCTATCAAAGTGATCAGGACCACAGCGAGTCCGGGATAAATGATCGGGATTCCGAACGGATCACCGTTCGGGTCTCCCACTGGAACCATTATGGAAGGCCATATATTTCCGGCGAATTTCAAGAACAAGATCAATACAGTCCCGCTTATGATAGAGACCAGACCAGCTGTCCTGGTGACTCTTTTCGAAATCAGCGCGCCAAGAAGCGCGGGAGTTATGGCCACTCCGTATATTGTGTAAGCAAAGTACGCGCTTTCCAGAACCGACTGCATCTTCCACGCTATCAGAAAGGCAACGATACCAACAATAACGATCAGGATTTTCTGGAGGATCACAAGGCGCTTTCCCTCTTTTACCTTATCCTCGGTACTATCTTCTTTTTTGATGAACCGGGTGTAAATATCGTGGATCATAGTGGTCGTCGGTGATAACAGGTAGTTCATCCCCGTGGAAATCACAACTGCTGTGGCCGCACCCAGGAGAAGAACACCCACGGGCAGAGGAATCATCTCCTTGGCAGCCTGAATGATGACCGCAGCATGGTCCATGACTCCTGACTGCAGGTCAGTCCAAAAATAGGAAGCTGCGAAAACGGCCATCACCACAACCACGGATTCTATGAACATGGTCCCTATGACCCATATTCCGGTCGCTTTCCGGGCTTCCTGAGGATTTTTTGCGCTGTAAAATTTCTGGTACATACTTTGAACCCCGAGTAAAAGAAGCATACCGGAAAGCCCGATAGCCGGGATTTTTAAATAAGGTATCCCGCCGAACTCCTCACTGAAAACCTGAAAATGAGAAGCAGGAAGGACAGCTTTTATTTTGCTCCAGCCTCCTGCAGCAATCAAAACAAGGGGAGTTGAAAGAATGGTAGAAAGCAGTATGACAATTCCATTAGGAAGGTCTGTGTTTGCGACAGCGACCATACCTCCTATGGCCGTAAACAAGATCACAAACGCCGCTGCCATGAACATTCCCTGGTCCACGGCAATGGCTCCGTCAGATATGGCATTGAGTATGTATCCGCCGGCTTTGAACTGATAACTCACAATGACCGTGAAACTGATGATGATAGCAAAGGCACCAAATATTCTGGCCACCGGCCCGTATCTTAATTCCAGTATATCACCCACCGTGTATTGACCAAAAGTACGGATTTTAGCAGCCAGAAAATAGATGATAATGATCCCGATCCAGGCACCTGCAGGCTGCCATAAAGCACTCCAGCCTGCTTTGGCGGCAAACTCTGCACCGGCGATAAATGTGCCTGAACCTATCCACGTGCAGATCAGAGTAAAAACCATCTTGGTCATGGGAATGGACCTTCCCGCAAGCATCATATCGTCCTTGTCTTTGACTTTTCTCGACTTCAACAAATTCATAACCGTCAAAGCTACTAAATAAACCAGAATGACAATGATGTAAAAGTTCATGCTCTGCTCCTTTTGAAATTCGCTCTATACCAGTTGATTTTATTTTTTAATACCATCCATGTCAATGACCATAAAAAATACATTAAATAATTTACTTTATTGACTGATTCCACTAAAATATATTTTTAATGCCTTTTAAGTGACAAACTTTCACCAGAGGAGTAAAGAATGAAAACCGAGTATTTCATCGAAGGGCATAAAGCCAAAACAGATTATTCTTATGAAGACACTCTTATTCTGGATGACGAAAATTCCTATGCCTCTGAAGAGGATGCTATTAACAAAGCCAAGGAATATTTTGAAAAAGATGAAAGTCTTCAGCTCATCGTCATATATGAAGGTCTTAAGATGAGCCCCAAACATGGGACCAAATTCTTATTCAAAGACAAAGAGGGAAATCTGGAAATCGTTGATTCCTGGTGGAAACAAAACTCCTGCTATTAAAATCCCCTGCCGGATCAATCAATCGTCCCGGATTATTCACAAAAAAATGGCGTTGACTTATGAATAATGCGGGTTATTAATAACAAAACCTGTCAATCCTTTTCATCAAATCTTATCTGTATCTACGCATAAAGGAAGTATGGGATAGGGAATAGATAAGAAGGGCTGTCCATATGATCGCGAAACTTACAATATGGTTTAAGGTGAACGCCTCCTTAAAAGCAAAAACTCCCAGTAAAAGTTGGAACGTCGGGGATAAATACTGAAGAAAGCCAACCGTCTTGAGCTCAATTTTTTTCACCCCGTAATTGAAACAAAGAAGAGGAAGCGATGTCACTATTCCCGTGCATAGAAGAAGCACAAAAATAGGAAACGAAACCTTTCCGATAACACCCATATTTTTGATATTCATAAAGATGATAAAACCAGATGCCAAAGGAAAAAGAAGGATCATTTCAGCCGTCAATCCGGCAATAGCATCAGCCCGGACTTTTTTCTTGAAAAACCCATAAAATCCAAAAGTCAGGGCAAGAGAAAGAGATATCCAGGGAATACTCCCAATATTCACTGCTCTGTACAAAACACCGATAAAAGCGAGAAATACAGATATCTTCTGCCAGAAATTAAGTTTTTCTCTAAGAAACAAAACTCCGAGTAAAACACTTACCAGAGGATTGATAAAATAACCAAGACTGGCCTCCACCACATGATCTGAATTTACAGCCCATATGTAAATAAACCAGTTCATGCCCAAAATCAGGGAAGTGAGTGATAAAGTGGTCCTTGTCTTTTTTAAGGAAAAGATTTGCCTGATCTCAGGCCAATGCTTTTGGGAAAAAACCAAGATAAAAAGAAAAACAAAGGACCATAGAATCCTGTGTGCTAGTATCTTTTGTGCCGGGATCTGATCCAGCAGCTTCCAAAAAAGAGGCAAAAGGCCCCATGATACATAGGCGGCAACCACAGACCAGGTACCTACAGTTTTTTCACTGTATGCGGTTCTCATTTCAAAAAAAAGCAAGAGTGTTCATGAAACTTGAAATATTAAAAGATGGATTGAGGTATCCTATCAAAATACAATCCGATAAGCCAGGCCTTTTTCCATCTCAAGCTCAATCGTCCCGTTTATCTGTCTGACAAGATCCTGAACAATCTGCACACCCATTGTTTCTGATTCAAAGATTTCTTTATCCGATTGCACGCCCAATCCGTTATCCCCTATCACAAGAATGTGCTTCCCTTCCAGACTTTTCTTCAAATGGATGTGTATCTCACCTTTTTCTCCAGGAGGAAAAGCATATTTCAGGGAATTTGTCACCAATTCATTTATTATCAAACCCAAAGGAATGGCTCTATTTATATCAAGAAAAATATTCTCTATGCTTATATCAAACTTGATCTGCTTTTTTTCTCCTTCATAAAAATAGGCGAGATGCTTGACCACTTTCTCTATATAACTGCCAAAATCAACACTTGATAAATTTTTTGATTGATAGAGTTTCTCATGGATAAAAGCCATGGATTTTATCTGATTTTGACTTTGATTAAAGATTCCCAGCGCCTTTTTATCCTTGATTTTCCTGCTCTGAAGCCTGAGCAAACTGGATACGATCTGCATGTTATTTTTTACCCTGTGATGGATCTCTTTAAGCATTGCATCCTTTTCCTTAATAGATTTCCCCAATTCCTTATTGGCTTCGCTCAAACTGACCGTGCGCTCCTCCACTTTTTTTTCCAGTTCTTCCTGCGACTTTTTCAGCTCTTCTTCAGCATTTTTCCGCTCCGCGATCTGCTGGCTCAATTCTATGTTGACCTCCTTAAGACGTATGTTTCTTTTCCTTATATCCAGAGTCCTTAATCTATATCCGAAAAATACCAAAACTATAATAGAGAATGCAACTGTTCCACGGAACCACCAGGTCATCCAAAAAGGAGGAATCATTGTTATAGCGACCGCTCTTCCTTCCTCATTCCATACTCCATCCGGATTTGCAGCTTTCACTCTTAGGATGTATTTGCCAGGAGAAAGATGCGTAAATGTCACTGAATTTTCATTCCCGATATAATGCCAGTCTTCATCTAAATTTTCCATTTTATAAGCAAAACTGTTTCCTTTAGGTGACATAAAGTAAAGAGCTGCAAACTTAAAAGTTATGACTCTTTCTTTGTAAGAGATCTTAACGCTGTCAGTCTCGGTCATTGACTTGGTGAGTATTAAATACCCATTCACCTCTTCACCAACAGAGACCGAATTATAAGATATCTGAAAATCAGTAAAAATCACAGGAGGAATGTTTGTGTCAGGTTCAAAACTTTCAGGATAAAACGCATTAAAACCATTGATCCCTCCGAAAAAAAACTCGCTGCGGTTGCTTTTATAGAAGGACCCTGAATTAAACTCATTACTCTGCAGTCCGTCATGGACATCGAAATTCCAAAAGCTTTCCTTCACCGGATCGAACCTAGATAATCCTCTATTGGTGCTTAACCAGAGAAAACCAAGCTTATCTTCTAAAATACCATAAACAACATTGTTGGGCAGCCCGTCTTTTTTCCTGTAATGCACAAAATTTTCTGTCTTCTCATCAAATTTATTAAGGCCTCCTCCATAAGTGCCTGCCCAGATCGTTCCGTTTCTATCCTCATAGACACAAAGGATCCTGTCATTGCTTACGCTGTTCGGATTCTCTCTGTCACACCTATAACATGTGAACTTTTCCTTGGCCGGGTCATACTTACTCAGTCCCGAACCTGTACCAAACCAGAAACACCCTTTGCTGCCTTCCAAAACAGATACCACTCTATTCCCGCTCAGGCTGTTCGAGTTCTCATGTTCGGGAGTGAAGTGAATGAATTTACTGCTTTTGGGTATTAATTTATTAAGGCCTCCTCCCAAAGTCCCGATCCAGAGACAACCTGATCTGTCTTTATAAATTTCCCTAATATAATTATTCGTGAGGCTGTTAGGATCGCTGTCATCATGAGTGAAACGTAAAAATTTTTCACTCACTTTATCAAAACGGTTCAATCCGTCATATGTTCCAATCCAAAAATTCCCTTCGTCATCTTCGCATATAGCCCGGACATTATTACTGCTCAGACTTTCCGGATCTCCGGGATCATACCTGTAATTTTTTATCTCTTCTGATTCTCTGTCAAATCGATAGAGCCCTGTTCCGTAAGTTCCGACCCAAAGTATATTCTCATCATCTTCATAGATAGAAAAAACGTTATTAGCCAAAACATTAGAAACGCCTGGAGTACTTAACTTATGATGAATAAACCTTCTTCCTTTTGGATCAAACCGGTTAAAACCAGCGCCAAATGTCCCTAACCACAAAAGACCAGTCCTGTCCCTATAAATGGTCTGAATAAAATCACTGTTCAGGTTTTCATCCCCCCTATCCTTACTGTCCCAATGAATGAAATTCTGGGTGTCGAAATCAAAATGGTTCAATCCTCCTCCGAAAGTGGCGATCCATAAATCTCCTCTGTCAACCTCGCATATGGAACGAATCCTGTTATTAGATAAAGAATCAGGATCACCTGCCTCATGTTTGTATACGATAAACTCATTTGAATCCCGGTCGTATCTATTCAGACCCTCTTCAGTCCCTATCCAGATGATTCCATTTTTATCTTCATAGAGACAGTGAACAGTGTTGTCGGATAAACTATGAGGGTCAGCGGAGGCATGAAAATACTTTTTAAAATTCCCGCTCCCTCTGTCAAAAAGGTTAAGCCCGTTTTCTGTTCCGATCCAGAGGTCCCCACGGCTGTCCTCAAGAACAGCATTCACCACACGGCTGCTCAAGCTTTCCTGGGATTCTGGATCATTCCTGTAATGAATAAATTTTTCCTCTTTGAGATCAAACCTATTCAATCCGTCAATAGTCCCTACCCATATAAACCCCTGACTATCTTCCTGTATACATTGAACATGATTGTTGCTGAGACTGTAAGGATCGGTGTCTTCATGCATATAGGAAATAAATTTCTCATTATTCCTATCATATTTATTCAGGCCTCCGTTATTAGTTCCTACCCAGAGTATTCCCCGGCCGTCTTCAAAAAGAGACAGAATATACCCGTCCGAAATCCGGTGGGGATTATCAGGGTTATTGTCGTACACGATAAACTCATGCCCATCATATCTGTTGAGTCCGTCTTCTGTTCCAAGCCACATAAAACCATGTTTATCCTGAATAATACAATTTCCTGAATTTTGAGACAGGCCTTCATCTATGGAAATATTATCAAACCGTAAACGGATTTTATCAGCAAAAAGGATAGAAAAACAAAACGAAAAAAGTGCAAGAGAGAAAACAATGGCTCTTTTGCCTAAAAGACTCTTTTGATGACGCATAAAGATTTTTGTTATTCTATAAAATAAACCTAGGAATTTCAATCAATTCAAAAATCCAGGCAATCCCTTCATCTATTGATACAGGGGATGATTTCTTGTTCAGCTGCACTTCTCCCATTATTAAAGCATTGCCTCCGGCTCCTTATTTCCATATAATTTACCTAAATTAGCTTAACATCTTAAATTCCAATGAAAAAGCACAGACTTCTTAAACTGATCCTCATATACACTTTCTTGTCTCTCGCCTCCCTCTATTTTCTTGTGCCTTATTTTAACTCTCAATTAGCCCTTCACACTCATGCAGACAATTATATTGCCGTGGGCATTCTCATCCATAACATAAAAGCTGTAACAAGCCTGGATTTTTCAAATCTCTATCATTTTCCAATTTTTTATCCCTACTCTTATACGCTGACCGCCGGAGTGAACTTCTTTGGCCAGAGCCTTCTGTTAACACCGTTTTATTTGTTCGGCATCAGAAACATATACACTCTCTACAACCTGATGCTTCTCATCTCTTTGATCCTGGGAGGACTGGCTGTCTATTACTTAACCAGATATTTCATTAAAACCGAGTTCCTGTCTCTCACAGCAGGAGCTTTGTATGTTTTCCTTCCCATGAAACAAATCAATTATCCCCATCCTGCCATGCTGTTTTTCCCCTTATCCATCTGTGCCGTGTTTTTTCTCTTCAGATACATACAGAGATCTCAATGGAGGGATGCCTTTTTTTTCTATGTTCTTCTTTTTCTGCAGGCCCTTTTTTCTCTCTCTTTATTTTTTCTTACATCTTTGTTCAGTGTGGTACTGTTCTTAATATCTCTGGCTATCAAACGAAAGATTTCTTTAAAAAATATTGCTCAGTTGAGCATAGGATTGATCCTTTTAGCTGTATTCATACTGGCTGTATTCTATCCTTACATCTCAAACCCCCTGGACATCTCCTACAAGCAGCAGCACGTCGGAAAAGCAGTGCTTATCTCTTCTCTGGATTTCTACTCGTCCTGGTTCCCCCTGACTTTTAAATTTCTCAGAGGCCGTCCCTCTCCTTTGTATTTGGGAGTCATAGCCTCATTTCTTGTCTTTTATTTTTTTTATTCCAAAACAGAAAAAAAATATCTTCAAACCTCGAACTATGCACTTCTGGTTCTTCTTGTGCTTCCTGTTTTCTTTGTGTTCTGGAGAGCTGTCCCCTTGGCAAATCTGTATAAAATGCTGGACCCCTTTGTTATCTGTGTGATCCTGTTATTTGCTCTCAATACTCTCTTTATATGGAAACATATCTCGGTAAATGAAAAAATTCTCCTCGGAGGAATACTCTTTACCTTCATTGGATATTTCAAAGCTTTGTTCAGATTTATTCCCTTTAAGTACAATTTTCTCAGCTTCATGGCCTCTTTTCTTCCCCAGATAAACCGGTTAAAAGGAGAATGGAAATTAAGGTATTATTTTATTTTTCTCTGGATCCTTCTTGTCTTTCTGGGATACAAAGCCCTTGTCAAAAGCATGAAAGACAAAAAAAGAAAAGCTGCCCTCATCGTTCTTATAGGAGGGCTCGTTCTCTTTGAAAATTTTCCTCCTCCTGTAAGGACAGGTCCGCTTCTCGAATACAATCCCTCTGTTAAAAATCTTTACAGCAAGGTTAAAGACTTTCCGGACTATTATGGTGTACTGGAGCTCCCTCATTATAAAGGAGGGTGGAATGACTTGAAAATCTACTCCCTAATGACTCTCTTTCACAACAAACACATCTACAATGGCTACTACGGTGCAGGGATTTTTGATCCGCTGGATATCTTTAAACGTGGATACTTCCACCCTGCGGAGAATATCCCCATGGATATCGTCGACAAGGAAATCCTGAACTGCCTGAGGGACCATGGAGTCAAAATCATCATCTTCCACAAATCCATGCTGGTCATAGGGGATATATCAGGAAAAGATCGGACAGAAAAAACGCAGCAGCTCAACAGACTCTGGAGTGACATCATATCCGGATTTAAAGAGGCCGGCCAAATAGGGCTTCTCAGTAGAGTGGAGGTGCTTCCGGAGGGGATCGTGGGCGTCATCACTGAAAAACGAAAAGGGAATACATTTCTTTACCAGCTTCCTTATTATTCGCTCAAATCAAAAAAAAACATCCTGCTGGACATTGAAAAAACAAATCAGGAATCTGTGCGTATATCCATCAGTCTCAATGGTCAATCCCTGTATGAAGGCAACCTCCAAAATATGGAAAAACAGCTTTTAATCAGAATCCCGGATAAAAAGACATTAAAGGCCAGAGGGAACCGACTGGAAATTATCAGCACTCAAGAGATAGTTATAAATGAATTTTCTCTAATAAAGCATACCGACAACCTTGATACTTGATGAAACGATATAAATTTTTAAAACTTTTCCTTATTTTTGCTGTCTTCTCTCTGCTTTCCATTTATTTTCTTGTCCCCGGTTTTTTATCGAAAATAATCCTTCCCTATTATCCTGATACCTATATAGCGGCAGGAATTCTCATGCACAATATGAACACAATATCCGCTTTTAACTTTTCAGATCTTTATCATTTTCCGATCTATTATCCTTATTTTTTTACCTTAACTGCGGGAGTGAATTTTTTCGGACAGAGCTTCCTTCTCATCCCTTTTTACTGGATAGGACTCAAAAACATTTATTTTCTTTATAATCTTATGATCGTCCTTTCATTGATCTTAGGCGGATTTTCAATTTATTATCTGACCAGGGATTTTATTCAAAACGAATTTCTGTCCATTGCTGCAGGAGCTGTTTATATTCTCCATCCCATAAAGCAAATCAATTATCCCCATCCTGCCATGCTGTTTTTCCCCTTATCGATTCTAACGGTTCACTTTCTGTTAAGATACATCCGGGAATCCACGAGAAGGGACGTCCTTCTCTTCTATTTTTTTCTCTTTGTGCAGGCCCTGTTCTCTCTTTCTCTCTTTTTTCTTACATCTTTGTTCTGTATGGTATTGTTTTTAATATCTCTGGCTATCAAACGAAAGATATCTTTAAAAAATATCGCTCAGTTGAGCATAGGATTGATCCTTTTAGTTGTATTCATACTGGCTGTATTCCATCCCTACATGTCAAATCCTTTAGATATTGACTATCAGGAACAGTCATTAAAAAGAAGGGTGTTAATCCCGTCAATAAATTTTTATTCATCCTGGTTTCCTCTGACCTTTAAATTCCTGAGAGGCCGTCCCTATCCTCTGCACCTGGGTATCATAGCTTCGTTCCTGATATTTTTTTATTTCTTCTCCAAAGCAAAGACAAAGGCCGTGAAGGCCGCTAACTATACTCTGTTAGTGCTGCTGGTCATGCCTTTTCTTCTTAAATTCTGGCGTGTTATCCCCTTGGAACATCTCTATAAAGCACTGGATGTTTCCATGCTCTCTCTCATAGCTGTTTTTGCGGTCAACACCGTTTTTGTCTGGAAAAAAATTTTCATCCACGAAAAAGTGGTCTTAGGGCTCCTCATCTTTGTTTTTCTCAGTTATTTCGGGGCCATTCACAGATATATCCCTTTTGAATACAATTTTTTAAATATGATCTCAGCTGTATTTCCTTGGATAAACCGTCTTCGAGGTGTGTGGAGACTGCAGTACTATTTTATTTTTCTCTGGATCCTTCTTGCCTTTCTTGGGTCCAAAGCCTTTGTTCAAAACATAAAATCAACAAAAAAGAAAGCCCTCATCATAGGAGTCATCTCTGTTGTTATGCTATTCGAAAACTTCCCTACCTCTCTTAGAGTAGGGCCCTTTTTAGAATACGATCACTCTGTAAAAAATCTCTATAATAAAATAGAAGATTATCCTGATTACTTTGGCGTGCTGGAGCTCCCCTACCACAGAGGCGGATGGCAAGATTTCAAGATCTACTCTCTCATGACCCACTTGCATAACAAACACATCTACAACGGACATTACGGTGTAGGGATTTATGATACCCTGGAAATATTCAAGAACGGGTATTTTCTTCCTGCGGAGAATATCCCCAGAGATCTCGTTGACAAAAAAATCCTGAGCTACCTGAGGGACCATGGAGTCAAAATCATCATCTTCCACAAATCCATGCTGGATATAGGAAAATCATCAAGAGATGCCCGGCCAGAAATGAGGAGACATTTCAGCAAGCTCTGGAGTGACATCATATCCGGCTTTAAAAAGGCCGGTCAAATGGGCCTTCTCAGCCGAGTGGAGGTGCTTCCGGAGGGCATCGTAGGGATCATCGCTGAAAAAAGAAAGGGAGAAACATTTCTTTACCAGCTTCCTTATTATTCGCTCAAATCAAAAAGATACATCCTGCTCGAACTTGAAAAAACAAATCAGAAAGCGGTTCATATATCGGTCAGGCTCAACGGGCAAATTGTGCATGAAGAAAGCATCCATGATGTGAAAAAAAAGCTCGCAATCGAAGTGCCGGATAAAAAGACATTAAAAGCCAGAGGGAATCGACTGGAAATCAACAGCACTGAAGAGGTGATTATAAATAATTTCTCTCTTTCCCGCTCATCTTTATAAAGGAAAGTCATAAATCATCCACAATGTTATGGTTGATTGATAAAGAGCAATATTCTATGATGAAATGAAGTGAGCACAAGCCACATCTGAATTTCATAGGAGGATATTATTAAGGTTAAAAAATTTTTAGGAGGGTTAACATGAAAAAACTCAGAGGATTTTTCATCTTCCTCTCTGTAATCGCTTTGGTTTTTCCTCTGTATACACAGGAACAGAGAGAAACACCACCCCTCAAAATAACAAAAGTCACAGAGAGTCTATATGAGGTTACAGGGGGAAGCGGTGCTAACACCGGTTTTTTTATAGGAAAAAATCAGGTTGTTGTCATTGACGCAAAAATGAGTAAAGAATCTGCCGTTCAAATGATAGAAGAAATCAAAAAGTTCACGCAAAAGCCTGTCAAGTGTGTGATCCTCACACACAGCGATGGAGACCATGTGAACGGTCTTTCAGGATTTCCAAAAGGAATTGACATCATATCACACCGCAATTCCTACCAACATATGGATAAAGCATTTGAAGACCAAGAATTGAGAGAACATCTGCCAAATATCACTTTCAGTGATGAACTGAACCTCTATATAGGAAAAGAAAAAATAAAACTCCTTTACTTTTATCCGGCCCATACAGACGGTGATATCATTGTTTTTTTCCCTGAACAAAAAGTCGCTTTTATCGGAGACCTTATCTTTCTGGACAGAGACCCCCTGATACACAAACACAAGAACGGAAATTCCTTCGGACTGGTCAAGACATTAAAAGGAATTCTGGAACTGGAGGCAGATACTTTTATCCATGGACACGGGGACATAGCCCATAGAAAGGACATCAAAGTCTTTGTAGACTCCCTTGAAAAAAAACAAATAAGAATAAAGAACCTGATAAAGGAAGGGAAATCTTTGGAAGAGGTGAAAAAGGAATTCGGCATAGAAGAAAGCCAAAGCCGGCGGCCCAGCATCGTTGAGATCATCTACCAGGAGCTTAAGAACAAATAAATGAGCCATAGGGTTTTTACGATCCCAGCCTTTTTGTGCCTTTTGACGGCATGGGGGATCTCCATGCAGTCAGAGCCCGGACTGGAAAAAGGAAAGATTATAGACAGGGTCATATGCCAGAACTCCCCTTCTCAAAGTTATGCCCTCTATCTGCCCCGAGAATATTCTCCGGAAAAATCATGGCCCATCCTTTATGCTTTTGATCCTTCCGCCAGGGGAAAAGTCCCGGTAGAGCAATTTAAAGAAGCGGCAGAAAGACTCCATTACATTGTAGCTGGTTCTCATAACGCACAAAACGGCCCTTGGGAAGACATTTTCAGCGCCATGCACGCCCTGTGGGATGACTCGAACTCACGCCTCAATATAGATAAAAAAAGTGTGTACACCACTGGTTTCTCAGGCGGAGCCAGAGCAGCTGCCGCTTTTTCCAAGGTTATAAACCACCCGGTGGCTGGTATCATAGGCTGTGGCGCCGGACTACCCATAGAGTTCAAGCCCGAAGATGTGAGCGGTTCTGTTTATTACGGAACTGTTGGAATAGCTGATTTTAATTACAGGGAAATGGTGCTTCTGGATAAACAACTTATACAGGCTGACATCCCGCACAGAATTCATTTTTTCGAGGGAACTCATAGCTGGCCTCCTTCTGATGTGTGTGCCTCTGCACTGGAGTGGATGGAAATCATGCGGATGAAACAGAATGTGGTTCCGAAAGACCAGCAGAAAATTGATGATATTTATTCCAGGCAGGCTCAAAGAACAGAAAAACTTGAGAAAGAAGGTAAGGTATATTTGGCTGTTCTCAGTTATAAAGACCAGGCCACCCTCTTCAGCGGTCTTAAGGATACCACTGAAATAAAAGAAAGTGCCGCCTGCCTGGAACAAAGTGAGGCCTATAAAAAATTCCTTCAAAATGAGACCAAACGCAATCAAAGAGAATTAAATATCATCCGTACCTGCGGTAACATCTTCGATAACATAGAAAAAGCCCCGGAAGACTATAAAGACATGGAAACGCTGTTCGCTCAAATGAGTCTCTATTTTCTTTTGAATGAATCCCGGAAACAAGACAGTCTTGAGGATAAAAGCATGGCCTCACGCCTCCTTCATCTGATTTTTTCAAGGGCAGCCCAAACAGGAAAACAGCATTTAAATAACAACGACCCGCTCAAGGCAGTGATCCTGTATGAGATCGCTGTTAAGGCAAGCGAAGAAAATACAGACATCCATAAATTTGCTTTGTTCCGCTTGGCCCAGGCATACGCATTGAACAAGGATGAAAAATCAGCTCTGGAATATCTGGACCTCGCAGTAAAAAACGGATTCAGTGACTTGTCGGCGGTCCAAAAAAGCCCCTATTTTGAAGAAATGAGGGAATCCCAGCTATACAAAAGCATCATAGAAAAAATGAAAAAAGAAGCCTGTTCCTGATTCCCTGATCGACTTGAACTTTTCATAATCCTGGCTGATTTGCCTGTTTCTTGTTGACCTTAAAGGTTTCCTATATATAATAGGCTCACTGGAAAACAACCATGACAAAAAAGAGAGGATTTGACAAAGACAAATACTTGGCCGAACAAAGCGAACATATTATTAAAAGAGCGGAAAATTCCGGAGGAAAACTCTATCTGGAATTTGGGGGAAAACTCGTATTCGATTATCACGCTGCCCGCGTTCTTCCCGGATTTGACCCGAATGCCAAAATCCGTCTCCTTCAAAAACTCAAAAACAAAGCAGATATTATCCTTTGTGTCAATTCCGGAGATATCGAGCAAAAAAAAATCAGGGCTGATTTTGGAATAACCTATGATGTGGACACTTTAAGGCTGATCGATGACCTACGCAAATGGGATTTGGATGTGCTGGCTGTGGTTATAACCAGATTCAACAAGCAGCCTGTTGTCCAGCAGTTTCGCAACAGGCTTGAACGCCGCGACATAAAAACATACACTCACCATTCAATCCCTGGGTACCCTTCTAATATTGACATCATTACGAGTGAGAAAGGCTATGGAGCTAATGCCTACATTGAAACCTCAAAACCCATTGTCGTGGTCGCTGCCCCCGGTCCGGGAAGTGGAAAAATGGCGATATGCCTATCCCAGCTTTATCATGATTACAAAAAAGGCATCCGATCAGCTTATGCGAAATTCGAAACATTCCCCATCTGGAATCTGGACCTCAAACACCCCGTTAATATTGCCTATGAAGCAGCCACAGCAGATATCGGCGATTTCAATATGGTCGACTCCTTTCATCTTAAAGCCTACGGAGAAACCGCTGTCAACTATAACCGTGATGTGGAGGCATTCCCGCTGCTTAAAGGAATTTTAAAGCACATAACAGGAACTGATTTAGTGTATATGTCTCCTACAGATATGGGAGTGAACAGAGCGGGATTTGCCATTACTGACGATGCTGTGGTCAGGGAGGCAGCCAAACAGGAAATCATTAGAAGAAGTTTCCGTTATCAGTGTGAGTATGCTATGGGGTTTATTGAAAGAGATACGGTAACAAGAGCCGAATCTCTCATGAAAGAGGCCGGAGTAAAGCCTGAAGACAGAAGGGTTGTCAAACCTGCCAAGGAAGCTGCTGAGGAAGCCAGGTTCAAACACAAAGGAAGCGACGGTATTTTCTGCGGAGCCGCTATTGAACTTAATGGAGGAACGATCATTAAGGGATATAATTCGCCTTTAATGCACGCTTCGTCAAGCTTGATACTGAATACCATAAAGAGATGTGCGGGAATTCCCGACCAGGTGCACCTGCTGACCAACCATGTATTGGATTCCATAGGCAGTTTGAAAGAAAAAATCCTCAATAAAAAAACCCCCAGTTTGGATTTAGCTGAAACATTGATCGCCCTCAGTGTGAGCTCCACAGTGAACTCTGCCGCCGCACTTGCCGTGGAACAGCTCAGCAAACTCAACAACACTGATATGCACATCACTCATATCCCAACGCCCGGTGATGAAGCCGGTTTGAAAAGACTCGGGATCAATGTGACGAGTGAGCCGAACTTTCCCAGTAAAAATCTTTTTATTTCTTGATTTACCTGAATTATTCAGTCTTTCACGGAGGCCGACGAACCCTTGAAAAACAGGCCCTTCCATCCATATGTCCTCGCATACTCATGCCCCCCTATGACCAGAGAGAGAACAGCTAAAATCCTCTGAAAACCCATGACATATTCATAACCTGTGTGATCCACAAAAAAGAGGGCTATACACAAAAAAAGAAAAACAACACCTAGGATCTTTTGTCCAATTCCTCTCCAAGCCCAGGCTGTTCTTTCTGAAATCTCAAGACCTATCCAGATAGAAAACCATCCCAGAGCAGCACCGGCCAAGACGTCAACCGGCCAGTGCACTCCGACAACTATGCGGGCAGCCGCTATCACAAGAGCCAATCCGATAAACAGAAGCCGAAGCCAATATCTTTTAACTGTCAATGCAAAAACTCCCGCTAAACTGAATATCATAGCTGCATGACCTGAAGGAAAAGAATTGTATCCCCAGTCCGGGCCGATTAAATGGAAGCTCTCGGAAGAAAGGACCTGCGGAGGGCGGGGAATTCGGGAAACATGCTTTATCGCCTGTCCTAAGACTGTTAAGAGAGCCGCAGCGACTAAGACAGCCCAAATCAACCGCGGCTTTCGGTAAATCAGCGGAAACACAAGAACAAATACCACCAATCCGTCTGAAAGAACCGTTAGGATAGCCCAAAAAGTATCCCCCGTTATCTGAGAAGCCTGATTGATGAAAAAAAACAAATCTTTATTTAAGCCTGTTAAAAAAATCCCTCCGGCCAGCACAAGAAACACACAGGCAGGAAGCCACTTCCAGACAGAACCAGCTGTTAGGGATCCGGAATCCAGAGACTCATCGCGCATATTATCAATAAAATTTTTGGTCTAATGTCTTCACAAAGCATTCCCCAGGTAAAAAGGCCATAGGATCAAAGCTAAAACTGCCTTCCAGAAAGTCAGATCAGCAAATCCGATGGTAAACAGCCAGCCTATGAACCAGAGAGGACCTATCAAACCGGCCTTTCCACCCATGTTGCCTCTTTTTTCCTTTGCTCCTTCTGTCATCATATACTCCTTGTTTATTTTTTTATAAAGCCCGGACCTCATGCCAAATCCATGATAATCCATTCATCCAATAATTTAACTATGAGTCACTTCCTGCCGCAGCTTCCTGGTCCCTATCACCAACAGCCCGAATCCTGCCCAAAACAAAGCTAAAATCCTTCTGAAGATGGTGACAGACAGTCCTAAATCAGCACTGAATCCCATCACTACAAAAAGGCCTACATACGCGGCTTCATAAGTCCCCAATGAAGCAGGGACATTTGGAACAAAAAAAACAACTGTCCCTAGGATTACAATGAGGAAACTTGAGATAAAGTCCACTTTTTCTCCACCCAAAAAAAATATGGTCAAATAGATTTCAAAAACCCAGTACATATGGAGAAACAAATAAAAAAGAAAAATGGTTAAAAATCCTCTTTTGTTCCTCCTGTAAAAATCTGAAACATAGTCATCGGTTTCTCTGATCTTTTCTTTTTTTCTTTCAAAAAAAGACAGCTTGATCCTTATTCTCTGCAGGCTTTGAACAAACCATGTTAGCAGTCCCTTTCTTTGCTTTAAAAAAATGAAAAGGATAAGAAGAATAGCGAATAAAATGGCAGCGCTGGAGATATATTTAAACCTCAAGGGGACTGAAATCCGAAAAACAGCCACCAGTACTCCTATGACCGTCAATATCAGTGCTGTTATGATTTCTATTGTCTTATCGACAATAACGGATGCAAGTACCTTGGTTTTATTCAGGCTTGATACAGATAAGGTCCGAAAGGCTTCTCCCCCAAAATAGGTGGCCGGGGTTAAATAACTAACGGCATGTCCTGCCATCCGTGCTGCAAAAAGATTTGAAAAAGAGTAAGATTCCCCATAGCACCGGCACACCCTTCTCCAGATAAAAGTCCGGATCATCCAGTAGATAAGTCTCAGGACAAAAAGTATAACCAGGCTCGTCCAGGTCAGTTTTTGGATGTTTTTTAAGATGTTCATAGGGCCGATCTTGACAATAAGAAAAACAAAAAGGCAGACCCCGATCACAAAAGTGAGCTTGAAAATCATACTTCTCTTCTTCATTTACGTTAATGGCCGGTTAAAAGATGTCATCTGCCTTTGCACAAATAAAATTCTAATCCGCACCTTTGCTGTTGAAAAAAGCAATGATCCTGTTGATATCATCTCTGGGAAACGCTTTTGCGAAGTACGCTTCCTCAATGTCTTCCGGGTAATGATCTGCTTCAGAATGTATGATCAAAAGGTCTTTGACATTTTTTTTAAAAGCCTCCAGAGAATAGTCATATTTGATTGTCTTGTCTTCTTTATTAACGATCAACGCATAGGGAAGTTCCTGAAAAGTCAAGGGCCCTTCATTGTTGAGTATGATCTGTGCTGTTTCAAAAAAAGTCTTCCCATCCATATGCTCGAGTATAACGGTTACCCGGTCTCTGGGATAGGAGCTGTATATATAGGCTGCACTTTGGAACATTCTGTTTTTCCATATGCTTCTGGATAATCTAAGGCGGATGAAAAAATCGGACATGAGATGATAAAACGCCTTTTTCCCCACCCTCAGCTTCAAAGAATTTTTATCAATATAGGGAAATATGGCGACGATCCCCTTGCATTTTTCATCAAGACAAATATTACTGACTATTAAAAAGCCAAAGGATATCCCTGCTATGATGTATCGATCGAGATCGAACTCCTCAATTTTCCGGGACACAAAGTCAGAATAAGCCTGAATAGAAATCTCTTCCAGAGGGGGAGAATGTTTTGCAAAACCCGGAAGGTCAATAAAATAAAGGTTGAAATGCCTGTCTAAATAATCGATAAGCCCTTTTAATAGAATGCTGTTTGTGTAAAACGCATTAACCAGGACTAAATTCTCCCTCACTTAACGCACATCCTCTCTTTATTCTTCAGGCTTTTTTTACGAAGGATTAATATCATATGAAAATTATACCATCAATACAAATATTTTGTGACAGAGCATTATCCAAATATGATTTTTTTTCTTTAGGCACACAATGGACTTGACATAACACAAAAAAAGAAAAATAATCTTGAGTCTTATGATAAGTGAATCAAACCTGGCTTTGTCTCTGAAAAAATTAGGAGCTTCCCTTCTTTTACTGCTCTTTCTCTGTCTTCCTCTTCTATGCCAGGTCAGTGACTATGAAGGGGAAGAAGAAAGTCCTGTATTAAAGATCACAGAGCCCATCCTTTTAGACGGCAAGCTTGACGAGAATGTTTGGGAGAAAGCGCCAGATGCCAACAACCTTCTTTATTTTCACTCGGACAGAAGCAATGCCTCCGAGGTCACGACATCCATAAAAATCCTTTATGATGCCTCTCATATTTATATCGGATTTTCTTGTTTCGACTCAAATCCACCGCTTATACGAGGTGAGATGACAGTAAGAGATGCTGATATGAGAACCGATGACTCGGTTTATGTTCTTCTTGAGACTGTGAGTGATAAGAGTCACTACTATTTCTTCGGAACCAATGTAATGGGAACGTTTCTGGACGCAAAAATTTCCAAAGACGGAACTGATATCGATACCGGCTGGGATGGTTCCTGGAATACAGCCGCTTCTTTAGAAGAAAACAGATGGTGTGCAGAGATCTCTGTTGATTTGACTGAACTAGGATATGAAGAGGGCGCAGACATAAATATAGGAATCAGTTTATCCCGGGTGGTTCCCCGATTGGATTCCCTGCTCTGGTCCGGCCCGCTCGACCCCATTTTCAATCTGGATGAATCCCAGCTCATCAAAAGCCTGTTTCTTCTCGCAAAATGGAAAGCGCTCAACTTCAATTCCTATGTGCTTCCGGGTTATACAACCGGAGAAAAGACAGGATTTAAAGGAGCAGGATTGGATGCTTCTTATTCTCTCCATAAAAATTTTTCAAGTTCCGTGACCATAAATCCTGACTTTGCCACTGTAGAGCCGGTTGACGAAAAGATTAACCTCACCATGTTCGAACTCAGACTGACTGACAAAAGGCCTTTTTTCTTTAACAATATAAAATCATTCGATGAAAATTATAGCCTTTTTTATCCGCTGCGGATCGGAGACATTTACGGAGGATTGAAATTTCAAGGAAAGACACAAACACTTGAATTCTCCGGAATCAGCACACAAACCAAAAAAGAGGAAGAGATCCAGAGTGCGAACTTTTCTTATCTTAATTTGGAGTCAAACCTTGCCAAATCATTCAGTGTTTCTCTGACTGCCTCAAATAAAGTGATGGATAAACAAAGCATAGGGGCAGCTGCTGTGAGCTTGGAATGGAAACCAACACAAACAACCACTTTTGCAGGTCAATTCTCCTTGAGCTACGGCGACTTCTCAGAAGACAGGTCTGCCTCATTTGTAAGATTTTATTTTGACCTTCCCTCCTTTTATTTCCATCTGGACCTAAAAAGAATTGAAAAGAATTTTTGGGAAAATGCCAACCAGATAGGATATATTGTGGATGACGACAGGCAGGAGATCGAAGCCTCCTTGGGGAAGTCATTCCCCTTTAGTGTTTCCGGAATCAGCACTCTGGACTATGACTCTTACTATGATGCCTACTGGAGCACCGAAGGCACACTCAGGAGCTGGCAGATCGACCAAAAGCTGTCCCTCAATTTTCACAGTTTTTGGAAATTATCCGTGCTCCAATCCTGGGATTATAAATTAAACTTCCTTTTCCCCGAAGGGATTGCTGAACACGGTGATAAAATATACAACAAGGATTGGGAGGATTACTACCTCTCTGTGGGCACACTGCCGTATTTTGATCCGGACTATATTTTTAATCTCCTCAATCCTACCACAGGGAATTTCTATAAGATATATACCGGTGACAGAGAATATCACGGCCACCTTACTCAATTGAGCTCCGGATATTATAAAGGAAGAGGGAACACGTTTTCCCTCTCTATTGGGTGGGGGGAATTTTTTGCTCATACTTTTAATTGTTATGAAGCCTTCAAAGATATAATCATCTCAAACAAGTTTTTTATGGTGATCAGAGCAAATTTTATCAAATACAAATTTGAAATGCCTCCTGCTTACACAAGCACAAGAATCTATATTCTGGAAGGGATTTATGACATTGACAGCAACAGAAATTTCCGTATCTATTTCCTGCACAACTCAGCTCTGAAAAAATTTAACCTTTATGTGAATTACCAGTGGAAGGTCATCCGGTCCGGAGGCGTGCTGAATTTTGTTTTTCAGAGAGGCCTGGCCGGTATCGGAGAGGTAGGCAACAATGACCAGGCTGTTTATACCAAATTTACCTATTCATTCTGATCACCTATGACCAAAAGAACGCCGCCGCTTCAGGTTCTGTGCGTTGTCCGAGAAAAAGGACACATGTATGTCCGGATGGTCAAAAAAAGATCTTCGCTTTATTGGAGAATGCCTGAGAACAACTGGCACAAAAACTGCATATTGATCGATATTAAAAGGTGAATCCTATCAAAAACAAGCAATTGACAGGATAAAACATTGTAATATAATAAAAAAAGGAGGGATTTAATGGCAAAAAAGATCTTTGGATGTTTTATTGTCGTTCTGCTGGCTGCCGGCTTTTCTTTAACTCAGGAGCCTGTGGGAATTAATATTGAAATTCCGGTCAGGGTGCTTGATGGAAACCGATTCGTGGATAACCTCACTATAGATAACTTTGAAATCTATGAAAACAGCATCCGCCGAAACATAAATGCTTTGGTCCTGACGGAAAAAGCCCGGATCATAAGGCAAGACTTAAAACAACAAGTCAAACCCGATTTGAGCCGTCATTTCTGCTTCCTCTTTCAGATGACAGACTACAATCCCAGAATAAGCGAAGGGATGTCTTATTTTTTCAATAACATCTTCCAGCCAGGTGACAGTATCATGCTCATCACGCCCTTAAAACAGTATACCCTTTCCTCCAAAGCCATGGAAATAAAATCCCGCGAGGACATCGTTAAAGATATCATCAATGTCATCCGGAGGGATACTCTTTCCGGTTCGGCCGAGTACAATTCCGCCATCATTGACCTCAGGCGTATTGTCAGTTCCATATCCTCTGCATCAGGCGGGCAGCAGACCATGTATCAGACAAGTATCGACACTACCATTTCAGATAGTCAAGTTTCTCCATTAGAGCAGCTGCTTCCTAATTACCGGGAAACCTTAGAAAAACTGGAAAACATGAGAATAGTCAATGAGGCAAGTTTTTTGAACTTTGCAACCTATTTCAAATCCCTTAAAGGGCAAAAAATCGCCTTTCTTTTTTATCAGAGAGAATTTCGTCCGGAACTGGATTCCACCACAATGAACCGTCTGATCAGCAACAATCAGGATGATCCTGCCCTTCTGGGCCAGATACAGGAGCTTTTCCAGGTGTACTACCGTGATGTGAACATGAATGTGGAGCGGATGAAACAAGTCTTTGCCGACTCCTCTGTGATGATGAACCTTTTGTTCTTCAGTAAAACCCCCGAGCAGATACCGGGAGTTTATATGAGAGAGCAGTCGGAAGACCTGTATCAAATCTTTTCAGAGCTGGCAAACTCTACAGGAGGCATTGTGAACAGCGCCCAAAATCCGGATGCGGCGATAAGAGATGTTTCTGACACTGCTGATAAATGCTACCTTCTGTATTACAACTCTCCTCTCTCTGATATTCAAAGCCGATTCAAAACCGTCGAAGTCGTTGTCAAAGGTGCCAAATACAGGGTGCTCCACAAACAGGGCTATTTTCAGCTGGAAATAAAGTAAATACCCGCGATCAAAAAACAAAATCAGGCTTCAAAGACCACTTCAAATCCAAGAAGCGAAGCGGTATTGATGATCTGCCTTTTAAAATCCCCGAAAAATGTAACTCTGTGCCATCCCCACCTGTCCCACTCATCGAAGAGCTTGTACACATCTCCTTTGACTTCCACAGCCAGCTTGTTTCGGCAGGCTCGGTCCAAATCCACGTTCTCCACCGTGACGCCCTGATGAACAATGACCTGTTTTTTCCCGGCATCAAATTCCAAGGTCGTGGTCATCTCTCCCAGAGGCATCAGTGACCTGTCGCAGGCTCCTTTTCTGTCCTCTGAATGGCTGCGTATGTGATAGGGATTGGCTTTCCCATCAGGGCCAAAGACCTTGGTAGGCGCCACACAGTGAGCATAGATGATCTGGTTTTTGGCTGTATCAATAACCGGGTCTGATATAAATCCCGGGCGGCCGGCCAGATACTTCATCAGGAGCTTGGTGATGGTGGACTTCTGGTCAGCCTCACACGCACCGACATGCCCGTCATTATCCAGCTGCATAAAACCCAAACAGGGATAAGCCTGAAGATTCCCGCCGTAAAAACCGCCCAGACAGTTCACTGTGATAGCCTGGGCACGGTACTTCTTTAAAAGCTCCAGCATGGCCAGATACATAAGAGCGGATTTTTCTATGTCGCTGCGGGAAGGCTCTATGACCTTTTCCGCCTCTTTGATCCAGCGGTCAGCCCATTTTTCGGCCTCTGTTTTATCCGCTTCCTTATAAGCTTGATTGATCTCAGGAAAACCGATCCCAATGATCTGTGTGCCAAAACATTTATGTATAGCCTCATCCGGTTGGCCTCCGACCACAAGCACAGTGGAGGTGCTCAGCTTTTTTATGCTGTCCACACAGCGGACAGCCTGGGCCACATCATCAAAAGAAGAAGAGGAAACGCCCACTACTGTAAGCCCCTGTCTTTTAGCTTTGGCGTATTCGGTCAAAAATTCACCTGAACCTGCGAACAGATTGTCCACAAGTATCACCGGCTTTCCGGAAGAGGCAATGATCCCGGGAACATTCGCCCACAAACAGCCCGAAAGATACACTACATATCCGTCGACGATGTCCCCTGATTTGATAATGTTCCGGGCGTCTTCATCTGTGCGGGCTGTAACAGGCAAAAAGTCAACATCCGGACAGTGTTTTTGGATTTTCTTAAGAAACTCTGCCTTGTTCCTCTCAAAATCATATCCAATATTAGGCCAGCAAGGCTCTTTTGAGGAAGGATGGGCCATCACCAGACGGATCTTTGTCCTCCCTCTTTTCTGGGCCACCAGAGGTTTCCCATCCGAAAACCTCGTGAAAGCAGCCGCGTTTAAAGAAGACAAGGCCGACACTCCTGCAGCGCAGGCTGAACATGTTCCTAGAAATTCCCTTCTTGATAAAAACTTTCCTTTTTTTCTTTCGGTCATATCCTCTCCTTTATGAATCCAATGTGCCAGTCTTTTCTGTTCTTAGATGGATATCACTTTTTTTTCGAAATCCAATCCTCTATCTCTTCCTGTTCATACTGTTCCTGCTTTAATGTCAGATCCAGATTGACCATGAAACCTTTGTGCTTTTGAGCCTCGGGATCCTTGGTGAACCGGATATGTCTGCCGCTGGATTCCCCCAGTTGGCGGACAGCTCTCTCCAGAGCCAGGCCAATGGAAGTACTTTTGTCTATCTCTCCCAGTTCAAATCTGGGGGTCATCCCGTTTTCAGCCACATCTTCAGCCAGATGGGCCAGCTGTTTCATCTGTGTCATTGAAAAATCCATGATCTGCCATGCTTCTGCTGCATCCTTCTGGAAAACCCAGGAATCCCTTATATGCTGGAGCATCTGTGTGTATTTTGCAGCCACAGCCGTTTGAAGCTTGTCCACAAATTCCCCCGGCAGTTCATTTTCTCCCCCTGGTAATCCATCAGCCTCTTGGGGAGAAAGCTTATCCAAAATCTTCTGGAACTTAGCGGCATGCATATCTGATTCCCATGCCTCTCTTCGGAGAACTCTTTTGATATGGGGGTCATCCATTTTATCCGCTTCCTGGTTGTAATGAGGTATCAGTTTCTTCTCATAGGCCACATAGGATTTAAATATGGTCGCCCGGCTGGTCGGGTCATAAGGATACCCGGCTGGAAACATATCCGGTTCTCCTCCTTTCTGGGCAATGATCCTCCCGAGCCAATGCATGTGCCACATCTCTTCCCTAGCCCTTGAGAGGAGACTGGCGCCCAGAGGCGTATCCTCCCCTTCCAGATAACTGTGGATAAGGTAGCGCACCACTGCGGCATGTTCATCCCGCAGGTCCCTGTTGAGCATGATGACTAATTCTTTATCGTCCAATTTTTTCCCTCCCTGGTATATATTTCACTCGCATTTTTCATATTAATTCCGCGGATTGTAAAGGTCAAGATATAGTTCGATCCATCTTTTTTTCTTCTTTTTATTGACTGGGTCTTTTTAAAAAAGTATTATTCCCAAAAGTTCATTAGTTCTAGATAAATTCTCTTTCATAAATGTTAATAAAACCATAATACGAACAAGAGAGTTCATAATATAATGCTTAAAAACATAAGAAAATCAGTCCTCTTTCAATCATTTCTGCTGTCAGTCATTTTGTTGTTCCTCTTCTCCTCCTGTAATTATTCACAGAACAAAGAAGTAACAGCACTTCAGGAATTGAATATGAATATCACACAACTCCCCGGTATCTCTCCCTTGCAATACAAGGATGAGGTGTTCCGCTTGCTGCACAACATTGAATCTCATATTCTATCCCACGAAAACCGCTACTGGATGTATAAGAACAAATCCTTAAGAGACAGCCATATGGCGGAACATGTCTTATGGCTTAAAGAACTCATTGGCAACAAGGCCAAAGCAGCTGTCTGGGCTCACAATGCTCATGTGGCGAACGACCCCCATTATGCAAGAGACGGAAGCCCTGCTATGGGTAACTATCTAAAAGAAAAGCTGGGAGATAATTATCTGGTCATTGGAACAGGATTCACAGAAGGACGGTTTGTTGCCGTAACAGAAGATTATTTCGGGAAAGACACCACTCCCATTGTATGGAAATTAAATATCTTGCCCCCTGAAAATTCGGTAGACTATTTTCTCCGTCAGGCGGACTATAAGAATTTCATTCTCGATATAAAAGGATTATCGAGGACAGGAATTTTATATAAGCATATAAATAAAGAAAGGCCTTTTTTTGGCGTAGGAGATTTTTACAGCGCCACTTATCCGGAAATACATTTTGCAGAGGACAGAATCATTAATTTAGCCACAGCGTACGACATGATATTTTACTTCTCTGACACTCGACCCATAACCATAATTAAAAAAGAGCCGTAGCTGACTCATCCCACCTAATCTCATATTCATACGAAGAAACTTGAGAATAGGGGGCCTGAGATAAACAGTCAAAGCTGCTTGTTTGTCCAGGATCCAAATCATTAGAATTGACATATGTGAAGGCTGTATCAAGGACGTTACCCCCAGATCCTTTTATGGTAAATGTAATCTTTACATTTTGGGCCTTTTTATCTCCATCATTTTTTATTTCTCCAAGGAATTCAGCATTTCCGGAAGAGTCTTTCTGCATAGTGATTTCTCCCACAATGAGACAGTGGGCTTCTCTTTTCACGACATTGCATGCGGCACAAAGTACAAAGATACAAAACAGTCCAATAAATATTTTTTTCATTTCTTCCTCTTTTTCTACACCTGTTTGAATTATTTTTATCTCTTTTATATTATCCCTAATATTTTTGGATTTCAATTTCTTTTTCCGGAGACGTGGTGTTCATTGACAGTCTGCACCTTTTTTCATTAATATGGTTTAGTCGCCTACAACAAAAAAGAGGGAGAAAAAAATCTGACATAGAATAGATAACCTCCTCGGTCTGCAAACCTAATCTTATTATAAGCGTCTAATTAAACGAATGAGGACATCATGCCGGAAAAGGAACAGGAACTTGTAAGAAAAGCCCAGAATGGGGATAGAACGGCTTTTCAGGATATTGTGGACAAACACAAAAAAATGGTCTATTTCCTTGCCTGGGACTTTGTGGGAAACCATCAGGACGCGGAAGATGTAACCCAGGACGTCTTTATCAAAGTCTACCTCCGCTTCCATAAATTCAACGCTGATTCCAAATTAAGCTCCTGGCTGTACCGTATCACCGTCAATGCCAGCATCGACACTCTGCGCAAGAAAAACAGAAAAAAAGAAGACCCCTTTGAGCATTTCAACTCCATAGGGGAAACCTCTCAGCCATGGGACAGTGAAGAAAAAAATAACCCGAATTCTCAAAGCGAGCATAGAGCCGTTTGCAGCCAGATCGAACAAGCTCTCAACCAATTGTCCCACCGCGAGAGAGCTGTCTTTGTCATGCGTCACTACAATGACTTTCCCTTAAAAGAGATCGCTGAAATCCTCCGCATCTCATCAGGTTCCGTAAAAAGCTATCTCTTCCGGGCCGTCCAAAAAATTCAAAAAGAACTGGCCAATTATCATCCGGCATTGGAGGTCGATCATGGCTGAATGCAGGAAAATAAAAAAACTGCTTCCGCTGGCTGTTTATAATGAGACATCACCAGAAGAATACAAAATACTGGAGAAACATCTGGCATCCTGTTCCCGCTGCAAAGAAGAATACAAACGGGTCAAACAAACCCTCGATATCATGGATAAAAGGGAACGAAAAGATCCGGGGCCAGAGTTCTGGGAGCAATTCATCCCCAAACTCAACCGCTCTATTCAAAAAGCTTCCGCTGAAAACCGGATCGCACAGAAGCCGCTTTCCCGGAAAAGGTTAGGCTGGCGTCTGTTCTGGCAGACTGCCACAGGTGCAGCTCTTGTGGTCCTGGGTATATTTTTGGGGAAATTCATTTGGATGCCTCCAGAGGCAAGCCTTGAAAACTCACTGGCTTCAGCTTCGGCTTTTCACGCTTCATTATCCTCGATGAGCATTCAAGATAAGTTTGAAAAGATGCACGTTGTGCTCATGTCCATCATGAATTTTAATCCTGAACAGGAAGACCCCTACGCGTTGAACCTGATCGGGCAGCAGCGCTTATTTAAAGAGCTGGCCGTCCAAACGAGTGAGATCCAACAAAGCGCATTTGCTTCCAGTGATGACAGGGTCTATAGGCTGGCATCCGATCTGGAGCTCATTTTGAGGCAGATGGCCAATGTGGAAAATCCTCAAAACCCACAGAACATTAAAATGATTCAATCCGCCCTGACGCAAAAGGACATATTGTTCAGGCTCAGGCTTTTTAATATCCGGTACCAGCGTAAGGCTGTACCGGCTCATACAAGTCCGGTTATTTAAGGGAGGTTATTATGAAAAAACAAAACATATTAAATGTTTTTATGATTCTTGTCTCAGTAGCCCTATCCTTTGTCTGGGTGAATGCAGAGAATCAAGAGGCTGACGCCAAAGCTTACAGGGAAGCATATAACCTGGTTCTGAATGAATCCTGGGAACAGGCTTTAAAAAGCCTGGAAGGTTTCATCAAGCAGTACCCGCTTAGTGACTGGCATGATGATGCTTCCTTCTGGAAGTGCTACACACAGGAAAAATTAAAACAGCCTCTGAAGGAAGTGTTCGCATGCTACCGGAATTTCATGCGCACCTTTCCGGATAGCCGATGGGAAGATGATGCGCGCTCCGCTTTAATCCGCGTGGGAGAACGTCTGACAAAGAGCGGCTTTCCCGAATACGAAGCTTTAGTGAAGTCTCTGATCGAAGACGATGAAACAGATGTCAGACTCGAAGCCCTGTACGCTCTTGCTGATTCAGAAAGCGAGGCTGCCCTCGATTCAATAATCGACATTTACGATCAAAGTGAAGACGTCAAGCTGAAACACCATATCATCGAAATGATGGAAGACTTTGAATTCCCGGCTGCCTTTCAAAAGCTGAAAGACATCGCTCTCAATGAAAAAAATCTGGAACTGCGCAAGGTGGCCGTCCGTACACTCGGAGATATGGAGCATGCGAATGCTCTAAAGATCTTACAGCAGATCGCCGAAAAAGAGCCTAATGCACAGATCCGCCGGGAAGCTGTTTACAGTTTGGGAGATATGGGAAATCCGGAAGTCATTCCTTTTCTGGGAAACCTGGCGCAAAAAGCAGATGATCCCAAGATCGCTGCCGCTGCCGTACATGCTCTGGGTGATATAGAGTCAGAAAAGGTCATCCCCACCCTGGAAAAAATCATCAACTCTTCTTCCTCATCCGATATCCAGCGCGAAGCGCTCTACGCTCTGGAAGATGTGGAACAACCGGGTAAAACCATTCCCGTTTTAAAAAATATCGTCATGAATTCCAAAGACATCGATCTCCGCCGGGAAGCCGTTCATGTGATCGGAGAGATCGGACATCCTGAAGCTTTGGCCATTCTCATTGATATCATTAAAAAACCCGGGGACCTGGGAGTGAGAAGAGCCGCTGTCTTTGCCCTGGAAGACCAGGAAAGAAAAGAGGCCTTGAAAATTCTCATGGATATCGCGGTTGGTAACTCCGAGACAGAATTAGCGGTAACTGCCGTATACGTTCTGGAAGACATACTGGAAGAGAACCAGTACGTCAATATTTTCCAGCAGATCTATGACCAATCCCCCTTTATTGAGGTCAGAGGGGCCTGTTTGGAAGAGATCTCCGATATGGAAAACAAAGAAGCGGTCAATGCCCTGGCTGCCATGGCAAAAAAGGAATCCAATGATGAACTCAGACGCAGAATCGTGATGGAGCTGGGCAACACAGAGAACGATGCCGCTGTTCCGGTCCTTCTAGAAATGGCAAAAAAGGATAAGAGTCTTAAAGTCCGTGCCGCAGCTGTGGAAGCTCTGGGCGAAATCGGGACTCCCAAAGCCAGAGAAGCCCTGATGGAAATCTTAAAAGAAAAATGAGAAGATCTGCCGCCGAAAAACTCATTGCCTTTTTCTTGCTGGCTGGATTTGCGGGCTTAAGCATGGCTTTTCCGCAGAATCCCCGCATACACAAACTCAAAGACCAAAGCAAAACCCTGCAAAACCGCCGGCAGCAGGGTTTTCAAATGGCCCAAACTGAGAACATCACAGACTTATACTGGATGGGTTACTCCATCATAAAAGTCATGCCGGAAGATATCTATTATTTCTCCTGGAACGGCATGATTGGAAGAGGGCACTGGCGCCGCTCACCCACTATTCCTTCCCTGGAAGACCTCCTGTCCGGACGTGTCAATACCATTGACTCCGAGCAAAAACTGAAGGAATACACACAGGAGGTCCTTAACCGTATGGAAAAGAAAGATTTTCCGGAAGTGGAAAAGAGTGTGGCCGTTCTTTTCAAACAAAAACCGGGCTCAAATGAGCCGGAAGGAATCTGTCTCTGCAGTCTGGACTTTCCCTTTGAACTGGAAAATCATCCTTTGATATGGCTTGGAGACGCCGGAAATCAAGAAAGCCTGGAGCTGCTGTGGGAGATGTATCAAGACTTCTCAGGCATTTCTCTCCGGAAAGAGGCTCTCCGTACTATCGGAATGCATGATGCTGCGGGCTCAGTCATCCCCCTGCTGGAATCTGTGCTGGAAGAAGCGGAAGAGGCGGAACTTCGAGAAGCCGCAGCATCGGAACTGGGAGATCACAACCATTCCCGGGCTGTGGAACTCCTCCTGCACACAGCCATGCATGATCCCTCTCTTGAAGTCCGTGAAGAGGCGGCCTCCGCCCTGGAGGATATCGCACTGCCCGAATCAGTGGATGCATTGATAAACATCGCCCGGCACGCACCTGACCAATCTGTAAGGGAAGAAGCTGTGCAAGCCTTAGGAAATAAAGCTGCCGAAAAAGCGGGAAAGGAACTCAATAGGCTGGCAAATGAGGAAACAGAAACGGTCCGCCTTCAAAAAAGGGCGATCGAGGCCCTGGAGGACCTGGATGACGACCAAGGTCTCCCCTATCTCATCCAAATAGCCCTCAAGCACAAAAATCCTGTCTTAAGGAAGTACGCCATCCAAACCTTGAGCGATTTCCAAGATCCCCGCGCTCTGGAGACATTGATCAAAATCTTGAAACAATAATGCCAACATTTTCTCAAGAAAGAGGAGAAAACAGAGCAAGCGCGCACGGGAGGATTTGAACCCCCGACCTTTGGATTCGAAATCCCATTCCTTATGATTTTCAGCACCAGAGAAAAACCCGGTTTTCCCCGAGAAAATGAGGATTTTCCTTTAAGCACCATTAAGCCAAATTAAGCGAGATTAAGCAAAATCTGTGACATAATAAAAATTATCTGCTCCCCGGAACTTGGTCCAGAACGGATGTTAGTATTTTTTGAAGATAAGTTTATATACTGTTCTTTGAAATAACATAATTAAATTATATGAAATATTATTTCATATAAAACATAATTTTTACGAAATTATATTTCGTATTTATAACTTGAAAAACGAAATTATATTTCGTATAATTTTGGTATGACTAAATATTTTTTCACGGAACAAATTAGCAAAAAGTTTAAATCAATTGAGAAATTACCTGAATGGCTATTGAACTATCCCGGCTTCAAAGATCAAATAAAGATCCTTCGAGAAACACTAGGAATGACTCAAGAACAATTAGCAAATAAAGTCAATCGATCTCTTCGATCTATACAGCAAATCGAAAGTGGAGATGCCATGCCAAAGATCTCTACTCTTTATAAAATAGCAGACGCATTAAATGCAGAATTAAAGATATCTCTTGTCCCTCGTAAGAACATAATTAAATATTTAGATGAGAAAGCAACCAAAAAAGCAAAACAAATAGTAAAGATTAATAGGGCAAGTTCTGCTATTGAAGTACAACCCCCCTCAGAAAATGAAAGCATGGCACAAATTGAAAACCTGAAAAAGGAAATTCTTGATAAAAAAAGAGATAGTTTATGGAACCAGACTCAGACAAAAAAATAAATCGCGGCCTGCCATCAGGAGCTACCCCATTAACTAAAGAAGATTTAGATGGACTATTACCAAAATATATAATTACTAGAAGTGAATTAAATGATGCAGAGTTCAAGAATATTACAGAGGCTCAAAAAAAATATCTTTTGTCAAAAAAAGAGTTTAAATTTACATATAGCAATCTGTTTAAAGTACATAAAGAAATGTTTGGAAAAGTGTGGAAATGGGCAGGGAAAAAAAGGAAAACAAATAAAAATATTGGTGTTGATAAATATCATATAGAACTAAAGCTGAAAGAGTTAATTGATGATTTTGAGTATTGGAACAAACAAAAAATCGAAGTGATCGAAATATCCGCACGCCTACACCACAGACTTGTGTATATCCACCCTTTTAATAACGGTAATGGAAGATGGGCAAGATTTATTGTAAATCTTTTTCTCAAAGAACAATTTAACTCATATCTTGATTTTCCGGAAAATGAAATCATTTTGGCTACTAAAATAAGAAAGATTTATATTCAAGCTCTACAGGAAGCCGATAAATTAAATTATGATCCTTTGATAAATTTTCACAGAAGATACATTTCAAAGCAGCTTCTCTAGTTCTAATATTTTCTATATAAAGACATCTTCCCAAAAATCCCCCTAACTCCCCTATTAGCATATATTTAAAGCAAGCGCGCCCGGAGGGATTTGAACCCCCGACCTTTGGATTCGAAGTCCACCGCTCTATCCACTGAGCTACGGGCGCATGATTTGCCCCATATTGTATCCAAAAAAAATAATAAAAAGCAAGCTTCTTTTCCCTTCTCAATTCATGCGGCCGGCATGTTCATTATCGGACATTTGGTGTTCACTCTGATACACATTCTTTGAGTCAATCTCCCGAAAAAGAAGTGAATACCCATAAAAAAAAACATGGCACACTTCTTGCTTGTTATTTTTCGAAAAGATGAATAATAATATTTCAAGTCAAAAACTAATTCATCATGCCTTGCTTTAATAAATCAATTATTCAAATCAATCAAAAGAAGGAACTTATAATATGATTCTCAATAACAGTAAATATGATCCGAAAATATTTTGGAAACACAACTGTTTCATCATTAAAATAATAACCAGGTTCTTTTTAATACTATTATGCTGTTTTCTTGTTTTTGCTCATTCATATGCGGATTCCAACAAAATCTTCCCATTCAATCTAACTTCCCCCGGCGAAACAAACCTCCAGGAACAGAGGGAAACCAAGGATTATTCGGTAACCAAAGCCTCTTCAGAGATAAAAGTGGACGGCAGCCTGGATGAAATCGCTTGGAAGGATGCGGTTGTCATCAAGCTTCCCTATGAATGGCTTCCCGGCGACAACATTCCTGCGCCCGTGGATACTGATTGTCTGGTGACCTATGATGACCATTATTTCTACGTGGCTGTGCGCTGTTATGACCCAGATCCTTCAAAGATTCGGGCTCATCTTATGGACCGTGATTCTGTGGATACCTTTATCCAGGACGACCACATCTGCCTTATGATCGATACATTCAATGACGAACGTCGTTGCTTCCAGTTCCGTGCTAATCCGTTAGGCGTCCAAGCTGACGCTATTTTAAGTGAATCAGAGGGATATGAAGATTTTTCCTGGGACACTATTTGGGCTTCAGCAGGTAAAATTACAGATTGGGGGTGGGCCGCTGAGATAGCGATCTCCTTCAACCAGCTCCGTTTCCCAAAGACTTCAGAAGTCCAGACATGGGGATTCAGCATTGAGCGGTCCTACCCAAGAAGTGTCCGCCACCGCATGACATCCCATCCCAGAGAAAGGGACCGAACCTGCACTATCTGCCAGTTCAATAAGATAACAGGAATGAAGGGGATATCGCCGGGACTCAACATCGAACTTGATCCGACCCTGACAACAATACGGACAGACCGAAGAGAAGATTTTCCTGAAGACCCTGACAGCCCTATGGAAAACGGGGACATCGATCCTGATCCGGGGATTACAGCCAGATGGGGCATTACCCCTAATTTGATGCTCAACGTCGCTGTCAATCCTGATTTTTCACAAATAGAGGCAGATGTCAGAGAACTTGAAGTCAACACCCGGTTTGCCATCCGGTATCCGGAAAAAAGGCCCTTTTTTCTGGAAGGGGCTGATTTTTTCTTGACTCCCATCGAGGCTGTTTTTACCCGGACCGTAGCTGACCCTATGGGAGGACTCAAACTGACCGGTAAAATAGGGAAAACCGCCTTCGGTGTTTTTGGAACCTATGACAGAGTCAATAATCTTCTATTTCCCTCTAACCAGGGTTCTTCATCCACTTCCATCGATCAGGAGGTAGCCAGCGGTGTTTTTCGATTCCGGCGGGATGTAGGACAGACATCTCACATCGGAGTGCTTTACACAGGCCGCGTTTCTGATGACTACTACAACCATGTGGCTGGCTTTGACGGATTTTTCCGGCTTACCCGGACCAAAAGCATCAGTTTTCAGTACCTTCATTCCGAAACCGACTACTCGGAACAGACCTCAAACACATTCAGCCAAAACAAAACTCCATTATCCGGAGATGCCATCACAGCTCAATTCCATAGTGTGGGAAGGAACTGGCTGTACTTCTTTAGCTATGAAGACTATAATCCAAATTTTCGGGCCGATTACGGATATGTCCCCAGAGTGGACATAAGAGGCGGGTCCGGATTTCTGGGCTATAGATTTTGGGGAAAAGAAGGAGGCTGGTTTACAAACATATTATTGAGTATGCAGGGAAATGCCATCTACAATCATGAGGGGGATTTGACGGACAGGGAGATTGGCATTCAGACACAGTACCAGGGCCCCTTACAGTCAACCGTAGTCTTGCAGTATGAAAACACAAGGCAGCTCTATTTATCTGAATACTACGACCTGGACCAGGCTGTCATTGTCACTGAAATGAAACCGGTAAGCGGTGTGCGTTTCAATATGACCGCTCTTTATGGGGATACCATAGATTACAACAATGCCCGGCAGGCCATGGGATTGAATCTTCTTCCTTTTGTTGAGTTCAGCCTAGGTCAACATATAAATCTAAATCTCCAACATGCTTTCCAGCGGCTCACCCGTAATCAGGATGAGATTTTTACAGCCAATCTATCGCAAATAAAATTCGTATACAACTTTAGTGTTCGTACCTTTGTACGGGCAATTGTTCAATATCTGGATGTGACACGAAATCCCGACCTCTATATTTTTCCGGTCTCTTCTAAAACCCAGACCATATTCACACAGTTTCTCTTTTCTTATAAACTCAACCCCCAGACCGTGGTGTTTATCGGATATTCGGACAATTATCTGGGAATGACAAGTCTTGATATAACCCAGACAGATCGAACATTTTTTATCAAAATCGGGTATGCCTGGACCCATTAAATGCCAGGAAATAACCGTGAAGTTATATTTTTAAAGAAACCAAAAAAGAGGGTATTCTCATGAAAAGAGTAAACCCGGGTCACCTTAAAAAAGGAGCCAAAAAATGATACTAAATCTTATCAAGGTCGCATTAAGAAATTTCTGGAAAAATAAATCCTCTTCTTTGATAAATGTCATAGGTCTTTCAGTGGGATTGGCCTGCTTTTTCCTTATCATGGTCAATGTGCAGGATGAATTCTCCTATGATAACTTTCACGAATACAAAGCCCGGATCTACCGGGTGGCCTTAGAGAGGATCTATCCGGATAACGTGGTGAACTATGCTTTTATTCCCTCAGGCATAGGCCCTGCCATGAAAACAGATTTCCCGGAAATTGAAGACATGACCAGAGTGTTTAGAATGCAAGGGGAAGTCGTTTTTCAGTACGAAGACAAATCCTTTGAAGAAAAAAGCCTCTGTTTTGCAGAGCCTAATTTTTTTAAGATGTTTTCCATCCCTTTGATCGAAGGCGACCCCGATTCTGTTTTCCCAAATCCTAATTCCCTTGTGATGACAAAAGAGACCGCCCTTAAATATTTTGGTGAGGAAGGGGCTCTTGGTAAACAGATCACTACTCCCCAGGGTGAATTCATGGTCACCGGCGTGTGTGACCTCCCGAAAAATTCCCATATCGGATTTGACTTTTTAGGTGCATTAGAGCTCATTGGCTTTGACCGCCAACCCAATTATGTGAGCTTTTCAGTCCACACCTATGTGCTTTTAAAAGAAGGTGTTTCACCGGAGGTCATTGAACAAAAAATGCCGGCTCTTGTGGAACAATACGCAGCCGGTCAAATACAAGCTGAGACAGGAACCTCCTTTGAGGCTTACACCAGAGCAGGGAACGGCTACAACTATTTTCTCCAGCCTATCCAGGATATCCATCTCAAATCACACCTCACAAATGAG
>CAZSZS010000036.1:0-37196 GCA_964611275.1 uncultured Eubacteriales bacterium | reverse complement strand
TTGTTTTGCTTTCAAGGATATACATGTTATTAATAAAAATGGCAACTAAAAAGTTTTATGTTTGCATTCACTTTCATTCTAATCGCCATTTTTTTACCTTACAGGCAAGCCGATCTCACTGCATCTGCTTTGTTACAGGATACTCGCAGTGAAGGACCACAGCGCAATGTTATCACGAGGAGCGAAGCGACGTGGTGATCTCATTATATTCTGTTTCACAATGGGATTGCCGCACTCCCTTACGGTCGTTCGCAATGACGCAGCAACCTCGACTTGTGAATCACCCAAGTTAATATTGAATGATAACAGAATCCTCACCCAATAGGGTTTCCAGATTCTTAGAGAGCTCTTCAGAAGGAGTCACTCCCTGAATATCAACGGATTGAACCACGACTTTATAAGAATTTTTGGTTTTAAGTTCGAAGAAAAGGGGGCATTCTCCGGGCCATGCCTTCAAAAGTTTCTTCATCTCTTTAAAAACAGATCCTTCCAAAGCAGGAAGGTGCACCCTTATTATCATACGTTCGGCAAGATTCTGGATCGCATCCGATAAAAGAAAAATCGAAGACAAAACCAAGCGCCGATTGTCATTTTCATTCATGGACTGGGCCTTTATGAACACCAGAGCATCTTCCAGTATCAACTCATAGCTCTTTTTATAACTGTCAGGGAAAGCCACGACTTCACAGCGACCGCTCATATCCTCCAGTATAAAAGTCGCCATCCTTTCACCTCTTTTTGTTTTCAAAGGCTTGACAGACGTAATGATGCCGGCCAGTCTGACTTCAAAGTTCGTGCTCTTCTCCCGGCTCAATTGGCTTATGGAATGTGAAACCAGGCTTCTTATACCCTTTCCGAACCTCTCAAGAGGATGGCCTGTTAAATAAAAGCCTAAAGCTTCCTTTTCGTTAGCCAGAAGTTCAGGCTCATCCCATTCGGGCATCCTCTTGACCTCGGGCGATACGGAAGGAGGCTCCATTTGTCTGGCACCAAAGAGCATCTCCTGATTGGAGAATTTAACTCTGTATATGTCATGAGTGTATTTGAGCATACTTTCGATCAAACTAAAAAGCTGGGCCCTTTTAAATCCAAAGCTGTCCATGGCCCCGGATTTTATCAGGCTTTCTATCACTTTCTTATTGAAAGATTTCGGGCTTATATTGCTGCAGATATCAAAAGGAGAGCTGAATCTTCCCAGTTTTTTTCGTGCCTCTGTGATTTCTCTGACAGGATTTTCTCCTATATTCTTAATTGCAGACAGACCAAAACGGATGTCTTTGCCCTTTACCGCAAACGTCAATTCACTCTCATTGATATCCGGGGGCAGGACATTGATCCCCATCTGACTGCACTCATTAATATACTTGACGACTTTGGATGTATCCCCTCTCTCCGCCTCTGAAGTCAGCAAAGACGCCATAAAATAAACAGAGTAATGAGATTTCAAATAAGCTGTTTGATAGGCGAGACAGGCATAAGCAGCGCTATGGGATTTGTTGAACCCATATCCCGCAAAAAACTTTATCTTCTCAAAGATCTTTCTTGCTTTCTCATTGTTGACTCCTTTGTTTTTTGCCCCTTCTATAAATCTCTTTTTCATATCCCTCATGACTGAAGCCTTTTTCTTTCCCATTGCCTTGCGCAGCAGGTCTGCTTCAGCCATGGAAAACCCAGCAATATCAGTGGCGATCCTCATGACTTGCTCCTGGTACACGATCAAGCCTTTTGTCTCCTTGAGAACGGCTTCGAGTTCAGGGATGTCATATTTGACATTTTCAGGATAGTTCTTATTTATAATGAAATCCTCGGTCATACCGCTCTTAAGCGGACCGGGTCTGTAGAGCGCATTCAGGGCAATAAGGTCACGAAAATTATCGGGCCTGTACCTTTTAAGGAGGTCCTTCATTCCGGAACTTTCGAATTGAAAAACCCCGTCCGTATTCCCTGATTGGAAGAGTTTGAAAGTTTTTTCATCATCCAGGGGAAGTTTTTCAAGATCGATCTCTTCACTCAGATCCTCTCTCACTATCCTGACCGTATCCTGTATGACGGTCAAGTTTCTCAGTCCAAGAATGTCCATCTTAAGAAGCCCCATGGATTCGATGTCCTGCATGGGAAACTGAGTGGTGACCTCGTCCTTGACTGACTTGTATAAAGGCAAAAATTCCACAAGGGGTTTAGGAGTGATGACGATTCCTGCCGCATGGATGGAGGGATGTCTTATCTGGCCCTCTAGTTTTTTTGCCACTGACAGCAGCTCCGAGACAACATCGTCTTCTTTTTTAAATGTCTTTAATTGAGGTATTTTCTTAGATGCAGCCTCTATAGATGCGTCCTCACCTAAGGGGGGTATCATCTTGGCGACTTTATCTACTTTGGGAAGCGGAATATCCAAAGCCCTGCCCGCATCCCTCACTGCCTGTCTTGCCGCCATGGTCCCGAAAGTAATGATCTGACAGACATTTTCTTCCCCATACTTATTTTTTATATAGGATATCACCTCATCCCTTCGCCGCCCGCAGAAGTCTATATCAATATCAGGAAGGCTGATTCTCTCCGGATTCAGGAACCTTTCGAACAAGAGGTCATACTCCAGTGGATCCAGAGCCGTGATCCCTAACGAATAAGCAAGAAGACTCCCTGCTGCTGACCCTCTTCCAGGCCCGACCGGGATATTCCTTGACCTCGCTTCCCTGATAAGGTCCCAGACGATTAGAAAATATCCCTCAAAACCCATCTGTTTGACCAGCTTCATCTCTCTTTCTATCCGTTTCTCATACTCCTTTCTGTTCGGAAGGTCTCCTTTCTCCATACGGGGTTCAGCCAAATCCATTTTCTTCTTAAATCCTTGGGTAACGACCATTTCAAAATACTCATCCAGGCTGTAGCCCTCAGCAGGCCTGAATTTTGGCAGATAATACCCGCTGGAAGCCAGATTGAAATCACATTGTTCTGCTATCCTGTACGTGTTTTCCAGGGCCTCAGGCACCTGGCTGAACAGTGCGGCCATTTCATCAGTGGACTTAAAGTAAAATTCCTCCGAACCAAACCTGATCCGGTCCTTATCTTTTACTTTTTTGTTTGTTTGGATGCAAAGGAGAACATCATGGCTCTCCGCATCTTCCTTCTCCAAATAATGGACATCATTTGTGGCTACAAGCGGTATCTTCAGTTTTTCTCCCATCTGGATGATTTTTGGATTGATTTTCTTCTGGTCTTCCAGTCCATGGTCCTGCAACTCAAGGAAAAAATTTCCATTTTTGAAAATCGACAGATATTCTCTGGCCGTCTCTTCAGCTTTAAGGTCAAAATCCCGCCTTAAATATTCGTTTATTTCACCCTTTAAACAGGCAGAGAGGCCAATGAGCCCCTCTGAATGCTTGGATAAAAGCTTTTTGTCTATTCTCGGCCGGTAGTAAAATCCTTCCAGGTAACTTAATGTGATGAGTTTGCACAGGTTCCTGTAACCGATCTCGTTCTTTACCAGTAAAACGAGGTGATTATGGTTGGTCCCGTCAGGAGACGGCTTTTTATGTTTCCGACCTTTTGGAGCCACATACATCTCGCAGCCGAGTATAGGCCTCACACCTGTTTCTCTGGCTGCATTGAAAAACTGCACAGCTCCGAAAATATTGCCATGGTCAGTGATGGCCACAGCATCCATTTTGTATTCCTTTGCTCTTTGAATCAAAGACTCTATCTTAACGGCTCCGTCGAGGATACTGTATTCCGTATGATTGTGAAGATGTATGAACCGAGGTTCCATTTTATTCTCTACCTTACTCCCACTCAATTGTTCCGGGTGGCTTTGAAGTGATATCGTACACAACACGGTTGACGCCTTCGACTTCATTTACTATCCTGGTCGATATTCTGGATAATAAAAAGGGATCAGCTTGAAACCACCCGGCTGTCATGCCGTCAATACTCTGGACCAGTCTGACAACAACCACCTTTTGATAGGTCCTCTTGTCCCCCATAACTCCCACTGACTTAACCGGGAGGAGAACAGCAAATGCCTGCCATAAATCATTATAGATCCCCGCTCTCTTGACCTCATCAATCACAACAGCATCTGCTTCTCTTAAAGTTTTCAGTCTGTCTTTGGTTACTTCGCCAACCACGCGTACGGCAAGCCCTGGCCCTGGAAAAGGATGCTGGAATATAAAATCACTTTTGACTCCCATCTCCAGGCCCAGCTTTCTCACTTCGTCCTTAAAAAGCTCTTTAAGAGGCTCCACAAGGCTGAAGGACAATTTCTCCGGCAGCCCTCCCACATTGTGATGAGACTTGATGCTTGAGGAAGGCCCTGTAACTGGATTGCTTTCTATAACATCGGGATAAATCGTCCCCTGGGCGAGGAAGCGCACTTCTCCTATTTTCGCAGCTTCCCGTTCAAATATCTTTATAAACTCCCTGCCGATTATTTTCCTTTTTTCTTCCGGCGCTATCACACCCTTAAGTTTCTCTAGAAATATTTCTGACGCATCAACAGCCGCGACCTTAAGCTCGAATTCCTTCCTGAATGTATCACTGAGCTTCTCGTACTGACCTTTACGTAAAAGACCGTTGTTGACAAAAACGCACGTCAGGTTCCTGCCCACTGCTCGTTTTACAAGAAGGGATGCCACAAGAGAATCCACTCCTCCGCTGAGCCCGCAAATGACTTTTTCATCTCTCACTAACTCATGAATGTCATGAATTTTCTTGTCAATAAAAGACCTGATATCCCAGTCAGGTTTCATCCCTGATATTTTAAAGATAAAGTTGGATAATATCTTTTTTCCCTGCTGACTGTGAATGACCTCGGGATGGAACTGCACGCCAAAAAATTGTTTCTGTCTATTCTCGATAACAGCTGTATCACAATTTTCTGTTATTCCGGACACAATAAATCCGGGAGGAACTCTCAATACCCTGTCTCCATGGCTCATCCATACCTGACTTTTTCCCCTTATTCCTTCCAGAAGTCCGTCTCCATTCCTCACTTCAAGCGAGGCAAAACCATACTCTCTTTTTTGAGAGGGAATGACCTTGCCTCCCAGTAAATCAGACATCAAATGGAGCCCATAACAGATACCAAGAACCGGAATCCTAAGTTCTGCTATATCAAAAGACAGGCTGGCTGCATCCCTATCATAAACACTCTGAGGGCCTCCTGAGAGAATAACAGCTCCGGGGTTCTCTTTTTGTATCTCTGATAAGGCTGCGGTAAAAGGAAATATTTCCGAAAAAATTCCCAATTCTCTTATCTTTCTTGCTATGAGCTGGGTGTACTGTGACCCAAAGTCAAGTATGAGCACCTTTTTCATGACCTGATTTTATCAGACTCGTATTTGGTTGTAAATCAAAACACCATAACCAGGCTCCAACTCCTTTAACCTGACCTATTCACTGCATCTGCTTCGTTACAGGGCACTCGCGGTGAAGGACCACAGCCTCGCATCTGCAGCAACCTCGACTTGTGAATGACCCAGGTCAATTGACTTGCTCATCCAAATTATTTATAGTTGATTTAAGAATGGATAAAGAAAAATTTATAAAAGACTTATGTATTGAAACCGATTCAAAAATCGTCCTTTTAGTTATGGACGGACTAGGAGACCTGCCTCAAAACGGAGCCACGACTCTCGAAGCCGCTTCCATTCCAAACCTTGACTCCCTTGCCAGAACAGGCTGCTGCGGGCTTACGGATCCCATTTTCAGAGGGATAACGCCCGGAAGCGGACCGGCTCATCTTTCACTTTTTGGCTATGACCCGACAAAATACATTCTCGGAAGAGGGATCCTGGAAGCCTTGGGAGTCAATATAGATGTGACACAAAACGACATGGTAGCAAGAGGTAACTTCGCCACATTAAAAGGAGACCTCATTGTGGACAGGAGAGCCGGCCGGATCTCAACTGAAAAAAATCTGGAACTTTGCGCAAAACTGAATGAAACCATCAAAGAAATCGACGGCACAAAAATCTCCTTTTTTACCGGAAAAGAGCACCGCTTTGTCATCAAATTCACTGCCCAAGGCCTTTCAGACCAGCTGTCAGATGCCGACCCTCAAAAAGAAAATAAACCAATAGTGTATCCGGAACCTATCTCTTCAGAGGCCAAGAGAACGGCTGAGATAGTCAATAAAGTTATGGACAAAGTCACAGAAACCCTCAGGGCAGAAAAAAAAGCAAATACAATACTGCTGCGTGGCTTCTCAAAATTTCCCTCTATCCCGAGTATGGAGGACCTCTTTAAACTAAAACCAGCTGCTATCGCCAATTATCCGATGTACAAAGGCCTGGCAAAATTAGTCGGCATGGATGTTTTAGATGTCGGTTCTGAATTAGCAGACCTTTTTGAGTCTTTGAAAAAAGACTACCACAAATATAATTTTTTCTATGTTCACGTAAAAAAAACAGATTCTTACGGAGAAGACGGGAACTTTCAGGCAAAAAAAGAAATTATTGAAAAAACAGACCGGTTCATCCCCGTGATACTGGGTCTCAAACCGGATGTACTCGTCGTCACCTCCGACCACTCCACTCCCTGCCTTCTCAAATCACATTCATGGCATCCGAATCCTTTTCTCATGCATTCAAAATACGCCCAAACAGATAATGTCAAAAAATTCACTGAAAAAGAGTGCAGCCATGGTTATCTGGGCCGGTTCCGTTCACTCTATGCCATGCCGCTTATGCTCGCTCACGCAGGAAAGCTGGTTAAATTCGGAGCATGACTATGATGAAGCCTATTACAAATTGACTATTTATAAAGATTTTATATAATCAAACCGGCATGAAAAAAAAGATTGCGACCGCTTTTCTCATAATGTTCTTTACCGCACCGGGAATCTTCTCCCAGACCGGTGAGGATTCACGGATAGAAATATACAATCTCCGCTATCACACGCATCCTTCTTTCACGAGGATAGTGATAGATGTGGGAAAATTGAGAGAGTACTTTTTTGATGAACTCACTTCCCCGGACAGAATCTACGTGGATATTTTCCAGGCCAGACTTAATCCGATCCTTCACACAAAAACAGTTCATCTGGATAATGACTACATACATGAGATCAGAATTGCCCAAAAAAACCACACCACAGTCAGAACAGCTGTGGACCTTGACCTTTCAAAAATAGACCGCTACCGTGTCTGGCATCTTCCTGACCCGTTCAGGATCATCATCGACATCTACCCCGTGAAAAATGCATCCCAACCCCAACCCACAGATTCAGGATACTCCATGGCGCGGCAGTTAGGACTGGGAATCAAAAGAATCGTTATCGATCCGGGACATGGCGGAAAAGACCCCGGGTGCATAGGGAGCCGGAACACGTATGAAAAAGCTATTGTCCTGGATATTGCCAGAAGACTGCAAGATCTGCTCCGTACAAGACAGAACCTTGAAGTCATTATGACCAGGGAAACAGATATACGTATTCCTGTAGAAGACAGGCCTGTTATTGCCAATCAGAAAAAAGCAGACTTGTTCATCTCCATCCACGCCAACGCCAATCCCAAAAAATCTTTTTACGGCACAGCTACCTATTTTCTGAACTTCAGTACGGATCCGTCTGTCAATGAAACAGCCGCAAGAGAAAACGCTACCTCTACCAAAAGTATTGCAGACATGAAGGAAATCATCACAAAAATTGCCCAGAACAGCAAGATCAAAGAGTCAAAGGAACTGGCGGTACTTATTCAAGAATGCCTGACATCAAAACTTAATAAATCCAACAAATACACCAAAGACCTGGGAGTAAAGGGCGGGCCCTTCTGGGTCCTGATCGGGGGAGAAATGCCTTCTGTGCTGGTCGAGACCTGCCACCTGTCAAATTCAAGAGAAGAAGAGCTGCTAAGGAAGCCTGAGTTCCGTCAAGAAATCGCCGAAGGAATATTCCAGGGCATTATCCAGTACATTCAATCTTTAGGAAAAGGATAAAAAATGAAAAGAAGAGATTTTATAAAAAATATAGCTGCCGGAAGTGTTCTTTTAAACCTAAACCCGGAACTTTTCGCACAGGAGAAAACAATCCCGGACCTGGCCGTGGTTCAAGGGGAATCTCCCTCTCAAATCACCAGGGAGGCGATATCCGCCCTGGGCGGAATGAACCGGTTTATCTCCAAAGGCGATGAAGTGCTGGTCAAACCGAACATAGGCTGGGACAGAACGCCTGAACAGGCGGCGTGTACAAATCCTGACATCATCAAAACCTTGGTCGAGCTCTGTTTTGAAGCCGGAGCCAAAAAAGTCAAAGTCATGGACCATCCCTGCAATCCCGCACAAAGAACCTATGTCCGGTCCGGTATTGCCGATGCCGCCAAAAAAGCGGGAGCCGATGTCCCCTTTCCTAACGAACACAAACTGAAAAAAGTCCCTCTCAACGGGCAGCACCTCAAAGAGTGGGAAGTATACAGAGATTTTCTGGAAACAGACAAAATCATAAATGTCCCTATCACCAAGCATCACAGTCTATCCAGACTGACTTTGGGAATGAAAAACTGGCTGGGTGCGCTCGGAGGGAATCGAAACCAGCTCCACCAAAGCCTTGACTATGCCATAGTGGACCTGGCTGCTTTCTTTAAGCCGGTGCTGTCCTTTCTGGATGCCTACAGAATCCTCTATCGAAACGGGCCTCAGGGAGGCCGGCTGTCCGATGTCAGGCTGCACAAAACGGTCGTAGCCGGAATGGATTATGTGGCTGTGGATAGAATGGGAGCCCAGTTCATGGATATGTCCCAGGAGGAACTCATATACCTCAAGATCGCAAATGAACGAGGTCTCGGAGAAGTTGACCTGGAGAAACTGAATATTGAAAAAAGAAAGATCTAAGAAATACAGAGCTATTCAAATAATCAGGATCATAAGCCAGTCCCTTTTTTTCGTTCTTTTTTTCTACCTCCTTCTGGGAACTCATTTTCCAGGAAAGGACTATATAGGAAATGTGGAGATATTTTTCCATTTCGATCCCCTGATCGCTCTGACGACCATCATCGCAGCGAGGGCTGTATTTGCGTCTTTTGTGTTTGCGGCTTTTACGATCATACTGACTTTTGTCTTCGGACGTTTTGCCTGCGGATGGGTGTGTCCTCTGGGCTCTGTCCATCAGTTTTTTTCTTTTATCTTTAAGAAAAGCAAGCTATTAAAACCCAAAAAAATAAAAAACAAGCTTCCGACCTTAAAATACTATATTCTGGTTTTTATTCTTGCAGGCGCTGTCTTCTCTTTAAACCTGGCAGGGATAATGGATCCTTTCTCTCTTCTTTACCGGTCCTTTGCCGTTGCTGTGTTTCCCGTTCTAAACCATACCTTTTCAAACATCATAGGCCTCATGTATCAAGCTGAATTTTATTCCGTTGCAGACCCCGCAGCCCAATTTTCCACAACTCTTGATATAAACCCCGTATTTGCACAGGCATTTTTCATAGGTTCATTGTTCCTGGCTGCCGTGCTTCTGAATGCGTATCGCGAAAGATTCTGGTGCCGGTATCTGTGTCCTTTAGGCGCCCTGCTAGGTCTCTTTTCAAGATGGAATATACTGAAGCTCACCATTGACCCTAAAAAATGCATTGAATGCAACCTCTGCACCATCCACTGCGAAACCCAGGCCAATCCATTTCCCAATGATGAATGGAAGAGTTCCGAATGTATCTACTGCTTCACCTGCAGTGCCATATGCCCCACCAATGCGATCCAATTTCCCCTTAGACCCGCTCCGGAAAAAATAGAGAATGTCGATCTTTCCAGAAGGAAACTCATTCTCACTTCCCTGGTCGGTGCTGTGGCCGCTCCTTTTTTCCGGCTGTCGCCGAAATCCGCCAGAGCATCTGAAAAATTGATCCGGCCGCCCGGAGCCCTCCCCGAAAAGCAGTTTCTGGAAAAATGTGTGAAATGCGGCGAGTGCATGAAAGTATGCCCCACAAATGCCATTCAGCCTGTTCTCACCGAAGCAGGGCCTGAAGGTCTCTGGACGCCCATGCTGGTTCCTGAGATCGGGTACTGCGAATACTACTGTTCCCTCTGCACCCAGGTCTGTCCCACAGGAGCGCTCAAGGAACTGACCGTTCCGGAAAAGACCCAAGTCAAAATAGGGACATCCTGGATAAACAAAAACCGGTGCATCCCGTGGAAATTCGGAGACCCCTGCATTGTGTGTGAAGAGCACTGCCCGGTTTCTCCAAAAGCCATAAAACTGATAAAAACCGAAGTCAAAACTCCTGAGGGAGAGATAAAAACTCCCCTGGCCCCGGTTATTGATACAGAACTCTGTATTGGCTGCGGTATATGTGAAAACAAATGCCCTGTGGTTGATAAGCCCGCCATATATGTCACGAGTGTAGGAGAGTCAAGGTCAGACGATAATCAGCTCAAGCTCGACCTGATCTCAGGAAGCGGCGGCATCTACTGACCTAAGGGCAGATGGGATAAAGGCATGAACAAATTTTGTTTAGCCATCATCATAACGTGGACCACCGCCTATGTCCTTAAAATACTCTTTAACCTGCTCAAAGAGAAAAAGCTGAATAAAGAAATGCTCATCTCTAACGGAGGAATGCCCTCCGGCCATACGGCTCTGGCCGCCTCTCTGACCATGGCCCTGTTTTTGGAAACCGGTTTCTCCCCTTATTTCGTCATAGGGATCGTTTTGACCATCCTGGTTATCTATGACGCGGTCAATGTCCGTACAGTCATTGAGAAGCAGTCTAAAGCCATCAACAAACTGATCGGAGACAGGAAAGATATTCCCAAACTGGAAGAAAAAGTAGGCCATACGCTTCTGGAAGTGATTGTCAGCCTGGGATTGAGTGTCATCATACCCCTGCTTGTCTATCACTTCTTTTAAAAGACTGAAATGAATTCATGATGAAAACAATCATGAGAATCAAAACAGTTCTTTTGATACCGGTTCTCTTTTCCGTTCTTCTCGGCAGCACAAACTGCTCGCTCACAAAAAAAACGCCGCCAAAATATATCTTCCTCATCACTCTGGATACCACAAGAGCAGACCATATAGACTATTCGCTCAAAGAAAACACCCTCACCCCCCATCTGGCCGAACTGGCCTCAGAAGGAATGTCTTTTTCAAATGCTTATTCGCTCATACCCATTACCCTGCCATCTCACCTCTCCATGTTTTATTCTCTCCCCCCGCATATACTGAAAGTCTACAACAACGGGGAACAAAACCTTTGTCCGCTGCCAAGTCTGGAAAAAATTCTGAAGAGCAACGGCTATGTAGCCGGAGCGGTTATTTCCCTGGGTTCCGTATCACGCCGATGGGGTGTGGGAAAGGACTACGATTCCTTTACCGAAGACTTCAGAAAACCCTATATATGGTACAAAACCGCCGAGCAGGTCAATGAAGATGCCTTTGCCCTTATCAATGAGTTCAAAAAGAAAAAATCATTTTTCTGGATTCATTATTCGGACCCTCATGATCCTTATTTCCCTCCTTATTATGAAGGGGACTTTTCTGTTTCCCTAAACGGAGAGAAAAAATTCACCTCCAAAAGTATTGAACGGGCTCTTATAAAACTCGAGCTCACCTTAAAGCCGGGAAAAAACATTTTAACCCTGGAAACAGAGATCCCCGAGAAGATAAAAAAGGATAAAAGGCTTAAAATCGTTTATCATGAATTCAACAACCTTTCCATAATCCCTGATTCTGAAACAGAAAATATTGAGATAATCTACTCTGATGACTGGGAAAAATCCGTTTCTGAATACCAGATCGGTTTCACAACCCAAAAAAATCACTCCAGTATAGAGCTCCAAAACAAAAGTGAGCAAAATGCGAAGGTCAACCTGAAATTTATTTACAGGATGATACCCACGGTCTCTTCAATGAGGATACTCTACAGGCAGGAAGTCAGCTACATGGACAAACACCTCGGAGAACTTATGGCTTATCTCAAAAAAAACAGGATGTATCAAAATTCCATATTTGTGATCGTGGGCGACCATGGAGAGGGCCTGGGTGAATACAGGAAACATAAAGGGCATATTGACTATTTGAACAAAATTTATGTAAAAGTTCCATTGATAATCTGCGGGAAAAACATCAAGAAAACCGGGATGAGAGAGCAGGTAGTCTCCTGCCTGGACATCGCTCCCACTATCCTGGACTTAGCGCAGATCAAAAGGCCTGAATTCATGAAAGGAAAGTCATTACTCTATCCTTTAAAAAATGAAGATCTTCTGCTTGAGACTTATGCCCCTGAAGCCCGGGGTCATGCTTTTTCCATCATCGATTTCCCTTATCAAATCATCGTATACCCTTACCGGGATAAAGACAGAGTGGAGCTTATTGACCTTGAAAAAGACGAAAAGGGACTGCTGAACATCATCAACAGCACGGATATAAGAGCCAAATTGAAAGCCGGGCTTTTAAAGATGGTCCAGGAAAAAGCGGAAGAGCTGTCGCGTCAACGAGAGAAAAAACCTAAGCTCTCTGAAGTAGACGAAGAGATATTGAAATCACTCGGATACATAAAATAAAATCACTCTCGAATTTGATTTTTATATCAGAAAATTAATTTTCCCAGAGTGACCAAACCGAGGACAAGAGTGGCTATGCCCACAATCAATTTAAGGCGCACATTCTTAAATTTTTTGACCGTGTACGCGGCAAAAGGAACGGAAAGAATGGCCCCTAAAACCAGGGAAGGGGCAAGCTCCCATCCGATAGTATGGTTTGTGAAGATCAAATAAGTGATAACTCCGACCAAACAGGTCAAACCTTCAGAGAGGGATGTGATCCCTATAGCATTTTTTGAGTTCACTCCGGATAAAATCTGCCCGCTGGTCACCAGAGGCCCGTAACCGCCTCCGCTGATCCCCTTGTTGAACGCGGCCAGCATTCCCAGAGAAGAGATCTTAACCCATGAGAATTTGAAATTTCGGTTCAGATTCACCAGGATCAGAAGGCCCATGACAAACACAAGGATTCCGATATAAAGCGTTACATAAAATTTCGGTAACACAAGCGCAACAAAAACAGCACCGATGGTCCCTACTATACTGCAGCCAGCCAAAACCGTTACTGTTTTTGTATCAACCGTACCGATCTTAAAATCAGCATTCTTAAAACGGTGATGAAAAAAAGCAGCACTCACCCCTGTTACCAGCTCGGACAATAAAATCGCAGGAACGATTTGAAGGGGATTATACCCCATGATCAATAAAAGTGGAGTCAGAGTTGTTCCATACCCCATTCCCAGGGATGAATCAATATACTCACAAACAAAGGCAAGGATTATGATGACAATGGAAAATTCAAAAAAATGCATGATGCCTCCTTACTCGAAATTATCTGTTCTCATGATTTGATGCTTACGTGTTCTCTGTTTTTTTCTTGCACTGAAAATTTATCTTTTGTGACTTGATTTTCAGGCATTTGCTCTTCAAATTCCTGTCTCTCGAGACAAAATCTCTCTATGGGCTCCCAGCTCAAATAGTCTGAGATAAAGAAATTCATAGCTTTATCAAAAAGATACCTTTTTAATTTTATTAAATGCATATCTCCCCCTTTCTGTGGCGTAAGGTGCCTTCCCTTGTTTTCATCTCTAATCAGACCCAAAAAGCCTAAAGCAAGATAGGCTCTTTTGTTAGCCTTATTGTAGTATGATTATATTCCTATGGTATTACTTTGTCAATAAATATTTCCAATTTTTTTGAATATATTTTATGGAAATCAGGGGAGTGTAAGGAATTTATTGAATAGAAACAGCTTAGAAATAGCCCAGGGCTTTCAGCCTTTTCCGGATGGCTTCGATCTCATCTGCGGAAAGTTCTTTTTTTTCCTGGCTTTTTGCAGACATGAGGTCTCTCAGTATATAGACCACAAACTCATTGACGCTGCTGAATCCACTGCCTTCAATAACAGTCTTAAGCCTCTCGTAAAGAGGCCTGGGTATCTTTAGTGTCACCTTGTCTTTTGCCATCAGTTGCATTTTAGACTAGGAAGCCCAATAAAGTCAAGGTCGATAGATTTGACTAAAGAGAAGACGAAAACCTTTTGTTGCTCTTTTGATTTCCTCAAAATCCCAAAAAGACTATAATAAAAGAAAAAACACCTTGATACAGCCGATCAGGATAGACAAATCAAAAAAACAATGCAAAAAAGTGAGGGTAAAATGAAAAAAAAGCATTCCAATGCTCAAATGGTAACCATTTCTATCTGTCTGTTCTTTCTTTTAACCGTTTCCGCACTCAAACCATGTACGGTCGCGGTCATATCAGGAAAAGCCACTGCAGACGGACGTCCCCTTCTATGGAAAAACCGTGATACGGGCCAGCCAAACAACAAAGTCGTGTTCATAAAGGGGGAAAAGTACAGCTTCCTTGGTGTCATAAATTCTGAAGACAATAACGCCACATCTGTGTGGCAGGGAATCAATTCCATGGGTTTTGCCATCATAAATTCGGCTTCGAATGACTTACTGCCAGAAAAAGGAATCGCTTCAGGTAACGGAGTATTGATGCGCCGGGCGCTCGGCATGTGTGCTGATGTAGGTGAATTTGAAGACCTGCTTCAGAGCACAAACGGAAAACGAAGAGTGGCAGCCAATTACGGGGTCATTGACGCTTACGGCAATGCCTGCTTTTTTGAGACGAGCCACAGCTCTTATGCGAAGTTCGACGCCAATGACCCTGAGACCGCGCCTTCAGGCTATATTTTACGGACAAACTTTGCCTTCAGTGCCCAGGAAAAAAACAGGGGAGGAGGGTACATTAGATTCGAAAGGATCTCTCATATATTTGAAGAAGGAGCTGCCGGAGAAAAACTCAATCTTCAGTTTATCCTCAAGAAATCCTCCAGAGACCTGGCCAATGAAAAGCTCCTTTCCTTTCCCCTCACTCTCGATCTAAAAACGGATGCAGCCTCTCCACGCTACATAAGAACGAACGACACCATAAACCGCATCTCAACCATTTCCGTCTCAGTTTTTCACGGCGCACCGGGCATTGAAAAGCCTCACCTGGCCACCATGTGGATCATACTGGGCCAGCCCATATGTTCCGTTGCCCTTCCTCTCTGGGTCAACAGCGAGAGTGTGCCAAGCGTATTGGGAGGCCAGGTAACTGCTCCTATGCACGACCTGTCCAAAAAGCTCATCTCTTACCTCTACCATGACCAGAGAGGAAACATGGGGCAGTACATGGATCTCTCCCGCTTTCTGAACTATAAAGATGGCGGATTCCTTCCCATTATCTTTTCTATAGAAGACCAGATCATCAGAGAAACAGACCAGAAACTCAAAGAATGGGAGGCAAACAAGCCCAGACAAAAGGAATTCAAAACATACATGGAGGAGACTGCAAGCAGAGCGTTCAAAGCTCTTCAGGATTCATTCGCGGATATATTGAAACAGACGATTCCGTCCGGGTGATCCTGGTCATTCATAAAATATGCATGCGCTTCCATACGCATTTACTTTGATCGACTCTCTTAAAACTGTTGCTTTATTAAGGACATGCTTCTTCCATTAGTTAATGTCATCGTTTCTATTTTATACAAACATATTTTATCTAGCAGGCAAACCGATGTGCTATTCAGATATGGCCTGTGCTCCGTTCAGCCTCGACTTGTGAATAACCCAAGTTAACGCTAGAATAAACACTGTCATAGAGAGAGGCGTAATAAAGATGAACATGAATGGGATGGACGACAACAAGCTCATAAAGGGCTGTATGGAAGGAGACCATGAGTGTTTTAGAAAAATCGTCAAAAGGTATACAGGAAAGGCCATGGCTTTGGCACTGAACATCTTAAAGAACAGGCAGGACGCGGAAGATGCCTGCCAGGAGACATTCATTCAAATATTTCACAATCTGCAGGGATTTGATTTCCATAAAAAATTCAAAGACTGGTTCTACGCCATTCTGTACCACCGGTGCATCGATATGGTGAGGAAAAAACGCCGTTTTTACCGTTTTGTTTCACAAAAAAACTACGAGACCCCGGGAAAACAGCAAGCACCGGATGATGTTGACATGAAGCTAAAAAAACTGCCCCAACACTATCTTGAAAATTTAAGCGCTAAAGAAAAAACCGCTCTCCTTTTCTGGGCCCAGGAAGAATATAAAAGCAAAGAAATCGGGGAGATCATGAAGTGTTCCCCCAGCACTGCCAGGGTCTATTTGTATAAGGCAAGAAAAAAAATAAAGTCTCTTATGGAGGATCAAAATGATTCGCTGCAAAATAGTTAATCTCTTATTCTCCCTAGTGCCTATAAACCGGATAAGAGGATATCTTATCCAAAACCATTTCCTCAAATGCCCGTACTGTGAACAAAAGCTCGCCACATCGTCCGAAGTAAAGCAGCTGCTCATCACAGAAGACAGCCCTGAAGCAAAAACAAACCTCTGGCCTTCTCTGGAAGAAACGCTTTCGTGGCCTCAGAAAAAAAGCAAACAGACCCTTTTGTTGCACTATCGCTGGCGATATGCGGCAGCCGGAGCGCTGGCTCTCCTGGCATCAGGAGTTTTTATCTTTTATTCCAATTGGCATCATAATCAAAATAACTATTCCGCCCCATCCGAAAGTCTTCAGATCCAATACATTAAAGTCCACGACCAGCCTGCCCATACATTCTATTATCAGTCCCCGGGATCGGATTATATTTTTTTATGGGCAGAAAAAATATCAATCGAAGGAGATTCATTATGATCAAAAAAAACAGATTCATTTTAACCGTCATAGGCATACTTTTGATCTCGCTTTCTCTGAGCGCATCCGATTATCTTAATATAAAGATGCGTTTTTTCCAGGGAGCACGAAAGGGACAGATCAAATCCCCCGAGTTCGTGACATCCTCTTTTCTTCAGCCTACTATTTCAGCCACCATACCATCAAAATTTTTACTGGAAGAAGAAAAATCAAAAATCCAGAATGTGTTCAACCTGGAAGATGTGGCTTTGGTCACAGAGACAGATATCAATTTCGTTCTAGAAAAAAACAAATGGAAATACAAAACAAAGAAACATGACTTCAGGCTGGACGGACAGCAGTTTGCCTTTGTTCTCTCTCCCCAAAAAACTGAACTTATTGATGTTGAAACCAATTCGATGGAGTCTCAAACCGTCCAGTTCCAGCTGCAGGTCTTTGAATACACTGAAGACAAAAAACAGGAAATGCTTGATACCAAGTTCCTCCTGCCCGTGGACAAAATCGCTGTTTTCGGCTTCGAAGACAGTGAAGGGAATCCCTACTTCCTTTCCTTTCATATAACACGCTATCAGGCTTCACCTCCGCCCCCTCCTCCTCCGCCTCCTCCGAAGCCCATCAAAGAATTCCATACAAAGAAAGATATCGATGAGTTCACAAAGGGAGCTGTTGAGGTCAAGGGTAGAATAAAGCCTCCCAAGCTTATTAAACAAGTACCCCCTGAGTATCCTGAGGAAGCCAAGAAGGCGAAAGTCGAAGGGATCATTATTTTAGAGGCAAGAACAGACATCAACGGCCGGGTCACAGAGGTCAAAGTGCTGGAAGGCAAAGACCCTCTTTTAAAAGAGGCGGCCAAAGAGGCCGTCATGCAGTGGGTGTACGAGCCTATGGTGGTGGACGGAGAACCCAAGGAGGTGGTGTTTACCACCACGATCACCTTTGAACTGGATGAAGAAATGAAAAAAGCTGAAGCCGGAGGAGTCACTCGACTAAAGGAAGGAGATATGCGGCCCAAACTCATTAAAAGGGTGCCACCCCTCTACCCGGAAGAGCTTAGAAAAGAAGGCATTCAGGGGACAGTTATACTGGAAGCGAGAATAGACGAAAACGGGATTCCGGTGGATATAGAAGTACTGAAAAGCGACAGCTCCCTTTTGAACAAACCAGCCATAGAGGCAGTGAAAGAGTGGCGTTACGAACCCTTTGTTGTTGACGGAAAACCCCGTCCTGTAATCTTCACCGTGACCGTTACTTTTCATCTTAGATGACCTTTTGTTTACCTGAAATATTGACAGGCCCTTTGTGAATGATTCAGGTGCACCTGGATGATGAACAAGTCGAGGTTGCTGCAGATGTGAGGCACAGGATGCGAAGCTGTGGTCCTTCACCGCGAGTATCCTGTAACGAAGCAGATGCAGTGAGATCGGCTTGCCTGAAAGGAAAAAAATGGCGATTAAAATGAAAGTAAAAACAAACAAAAATATTTCAGTTGTCATTTTTGTAAAAAGTATTCATATCCTTGAAATCAAAACAAAAAAACTCATCGCCATTTTTTTATGAATGATTCAGGTTAAGGAGGACGGATGTAGCCTAAGGATCTAAGACGTTTTCTTACCTCTCCTTCTATCTTGACCTTATAAACCTCTCTTTTTTCCGCTTTTGCATAGATGAGTTCCATTTCTTCAAGCATCTGGCTGACGACCGCCGGCATTTTCTCTGCGGCATTGTTTTTTTCAAGGGGGTCGGCATAAAGGTCATAAAGCTCTAATTCTCCTCTGAAAGGGGGGGCTGTTGTAAAAAACGAAACATCTTTATCAGTCATTTTTTTATTCAAAACGAGCTTATATCTTCCCGAGTTGATGGCGTACTTTTCCGGAATATGAGAATTAAAAACATTATCTGCCTTATAGGCAACGAACACTCTCTCCTTTTTTTCCTTTCCTTTGATCACCGGCATAAGACTTTTCCCGTCCAGTTTCAACCCATCTGTCTCGAAATCTATTTCATTCAGTATGGTGGGCATTATATCTGTGAGCCGAACAACATTTTCTATGCGCCGGCCCGCGAATTTATTTTTCGGGAATTTTATTATCAAAGGGACCTTCAATATCTCGTTATACAGCGAATGCCCGTGAAACCAGCCGCTGTGGTCATAAAATTCTTCTCCGTGGTCTCCCGTAAAGACCAGCATCGTTTTTCTGTAGATGCCTAATTCTTTAAGCTTTTGCAGGAGCGGTTTTATGAGCTCCTCATCCGTGAAACGGATCTCACCGTCATACAGATCGATGATATTCTTCATTTCCTTCTCTGAGTGAGGATTGAATATTCCTTCTGCGCCTCCGAGATGAAGTAAATAGTCTATATACTGCCACTTCGCATCCTTATCCAAAAACATGGAATTATAGGGCTGAGGGCAGCTGTACGGAGTATGAGGCTGGTATGTATGGAGAAAAAGGAAAAAATTCTTGTCCTTATTCTTATCGATCCAATTTGAAGCCCGCTTGAAAGTCCATGTCGCCTGTGAATTTCTTCTTATTCCTTCGTTATGCTGAATGTACTGATTGAATCCTTTTGAAAATCCATAGAGGTAGCTGACATATCCCCCCCCGGTTACAGCAGAACAGTAAACCCCGCTTTTTCTCAGTGTATCCGCAAGTGTCACTAGAGAAGGACTTATTTTCTCAAACTCACGGGATACCTGATGGTGCGCCTCTATCAGAGAGGTCATCATGGATACATGGGAGGAGAGAGTCCAGGGGGATAATGAGTATGTATTGAGAAAAACAGCGCTATCTGAAGCCAATTCATCTATGTTCGGACTGGTATTTCTCCCGTATCCGTAGCAACCCAAATGGTCGGCCCTTAGAGTATCAATGGAAATAAGGATGATATTTATATTCCCCGGATTTCTGTTGTACACGACCGGATCGAACCAAAAAGCGCAGGTTTCCTGATCCCCCGTTGTCTTTAATAAAAGCCGGACATCCTCTTTAATGGGTGGAAGATTTATTTTATGCTGAGAAACAAAACCCGCCTTCTGGCTCGAAAGCTGCCCGATAAATTTTTGAAAGAGCGTCTTTCGCGTCCCTTTGGATTCAAGCTCAACCACAAAAGCGACTCCGGTCGCACCATCCCGGGCAGACCGTTCTGTACCCTTTGGGCTCTCACATCCCAAGAGCCCGATCCCGAATTGCATGGTCGGATTCTCCGGAAGCCGGGCAGGGATACTGTACTCGCTTTCACAGGGGGCACAAAGGACATCGATCTCTTGGTCTTTGAGCTGGATTTTCCGTATTAGCTCAAAGGGATTCTGTTTGATCCCGAGGTCTTTCAAAGGGATACTGTGTTGAGGATAGTATTTTTGATAATCCGCATCTCTGTCAGACAGCTCTTTTAAAGGAGATACAACAATATCCTCCGGCTTGAGGTCATCAATAAGCCTGCACAGCTCCGGATGCTGTTTTAATCCCATATGCCCGCAAAAAGAGAGAAGGAAAAGAGTAAGTATGATCACATATTTCGGTTTCCGCATCTGACTCGATCCTCTCTATTTTAACGTCAATCCCATTCCCGATTCAACATATTTCTACACAAGCCCGGGGAGTGCCATAATAAAAAAGAGGCCGTCTTCGAAGGCGGTTATTTTATATTGATTTTGTCTCAAAGACTGTGTTAGAATCATGAGCTAAAATTCAATTAGGAAAAGTTTTTGAAGTATAGGATAAACAAACCTGATATCGTCTTTGAATATTTTGAAGATGAAACCGTGCTTATCAATCTAAAAAACGGGAACTATTTCAGTATCGATAAAGTGGGAACCGATATCCTGGTGCTCATTGAGGCAGAACTATCCACAGACCAGATCATAAAAAGCATTAAAAATAAATATGATGCTTATCCCGGCAATACGGATCCCTCTATAAGAAAATTCATCACTCAACTCCATGATGAAAAAATCATCAGGCAAAAAGAGAAAACATCCGGCAGTGATAAAGGTTCTGAAAAAAAAGTAGCGGGTTCATCAAAAAAGGGCACCAAACAGATATTTTCCCCTCCACGTCTCAGCAAATACACGGACATGCAGGAACTTCTTCTCCTTGATCCGATTCATGACGTGGATGAAACAGGTTGGCCTAAAAAAAAACCTGACGAACCACTCAATCAAAAATAACCATGTCTCTGAATCCACCGGATAGGTCTGATTCACAAATCCAGTGCGAGGATTCCAAGTCCCGTCTGTTTTTCACTGAGGTCAAGAAATCTTATCAAAAGGCCGCTGCTTCCGGCGGTGGAGAAATCCGCCGGTTCTATAAAATCGGTGGCTCTCACCTGGAGCTCAGGTTTGCCGGTTTCAAAGGCGTGCCGCTTCTGACCCCAGCCTTCGAACATCTGATATCAGAGAAAAAAGAAAAAGCTGAACTCAACATATACATATGGGACAGCGCTTCCACAGGAGTAACTCTTCCTTCGGTTCCCTGGAATGTCAATGACTGCATCAGCCGAAACCAGCCATGGAGATTTCGAAACAAGCGGTATGACATGCTTTTCCAGCCTGAAAACAATATCCTGAATCTTATGGACAGCTCGCTCAATGAAGCCTGCTTTTGGATCAACGACTTTCAAAATCTTCCCCAGCACGAGATAGGCTCACCCCTGCTTGCTGTACTTCACTGGTGGTTCAGCCGCCGGCATCTCCAGCTCATCCACGCCGCGGCTGTGGGCCGGAGCGACGGAGGAGTTCTTATTGTTGGAAAAGGCGGCTCGGGAAAATCTTCCCTTGCCCTCTCCTGTATTCTTTCTTACCTCCTCTACACAGGAGATGACTACTGCCTCATATCGAACAAAGCCCTCCCCACCGTGCACAGCCTCTACAGTACGGGAAAACTCAATGACAAAGACACCTCTCTTTTTCCCGGCCTTAAATCCTCTTTGTACAAACCCAGCTCCCCTAAAAACCAAGAAAAATCAATATTCTTCATCCACCGCACCTTCCCTGAAAAAACACTCAACAAATTTCCATTAAAGGCTGTGTTCATCCCGAAACTGACCGGGCACGCTTCTCCCCGTATAGAAAAAATCCCCCCCGCATCCGGTCTGCTGGCACTGGGGCCTTCAACGGTTTTCCAACTCCCGGGATTTGAAGAGCAAACATTTAGAAATCTCGGTGAGGTGGTGAAAAAAGTTCCCTGTTATACGCTGGAGCTAGCCGAAGAAAGGGATAAAAATGCATATGCCCTCTCACGGTTTCTGACCCATCTATGAATATGAAAATACTCTTTTGGACAGAGCTCTTTTTCCCGCACATCGGCGGTATCGAAGTCTTCGGTGCTCAGTTCATTAAAGCTCTTCTCAGGGCCGGGTACACAGCCGAAGTGGTCACATCTCACAGCGGAGCCAGGCTTCCGGATATCACTGAAAACGAAGGGATCAGAATCCATAGATTTCCATTTCAAAAAGCACTGGCGCGGAGAGACATGAAAGAGATCAAACAAATCTCAGCGAAAGTCATCCGTTTGAACAGACACTTCGGACCGGACCTAATCCATGTAAACACCATCCAGCCCAGCCTTTTTTTCTTTTATCATACACGCTCTTCTTATCCGGCTTCTTTTGTGCTCACGCTGCACCAGCCTCCCTTAAGTTCTTCAGGCAACCGCTCGCTGCTTCATAATACCATGTCCTCTGCGGATTGGATAACAGCCGTCTCCCACGATCTTTTATCCGAAGCAAGACGCTTCGCCCCTGGAATCGAATCCAAATCTTCAGTTATTCAAAACGGCCTTGAATGCCCGAATACGAAGCCTTCCCGCCTTTCCTTTAAAAATCCAATCCTGCTATGCATGGGACGTCTTATAAAGGACAAGGGTTTTGACCTTGCCATAGAGGCCTTTCAAAGCATCCTTAAGTCCCTGCCGGAAGCAAGCCTCATCATTGCCGGAGACGGGCCTGAAAGGAAGTATTTGGAGGAAAAAACATCAAGACTGGGTCTTTCGAGCGCTGTTCGTATCACCGGCTGGATACCTCCGGAAGAAGTCCCGGAACTTATGAACAAGGCGACCCTTGTTGTCGTGCCTTCCCGATGGGAAGAACCGTTCTGTCTTGTGGCGCTCCAGGCGGCTCAGATGGGACGGCCCGTTGTGGCATCAAAGACGGGCGGTATTCCTGAAACGGTACTGGATAAAAAAACAGGCCTTCTTTTTGAAAAAGAAAACACAAGAGACCTGGAGGAAAAAATCCTTTTTCTTATTCAAAATCCACCTGCGTCCTTAAGAATGGGGAAAACCGCAAAGAAAAGAGCGGAGACAGAGTTCAGCATGGGGCGGGTCGTCAAGCAATATGATTCCTTATTCAAGAAGCTATGCCGCCTGAAAAAAACGGAAAGGACCGCATAACATGAAGGTCTTATACTGGACCCCGCTTTTCTGGCCAGAAATCGGAGGCATCGAGACCGCCTCTGAAGGGCTTCTCCATGGGCTTTCCAAAGAAAACTGTGATTTTATGGTATTCACTTCTCACGGTAGAAAAAGACTCAAGGATGAATCGAACTACAAAGGAATCCCCATCCACCGGTTCCCTATTGCTACCGCACTTTTAAAAAGAGATATTGGCCAAATCAAAAACATCATCCAGATGGCCACAGATATAAAGGACCGGTTTATGCCCGACCTTGTGCATGTGAATTTCGGGGGTCCGGCCCCTGTCAGTTACCTTCACATCAAAACCAACCGCATCGCTCAGACTCCTTACATCCTCAGCCTGCACAACAGCGTTAAAGGAATGGACTGCGGGCGTGATACCATACTGGGCGAGATGTTCCGCTCTTGTTCATGGATCACCGCCTGTTCCGAAGCCATGACCAAAGATGCCCGGCAGATCATGCCTGACATATCAGATAAATCATCGACAGTCTATTACGGACTGGAGATGCCCAAAATAAATCCGGCTCCCCTCTCTCTCGCAAAGCCCCGTATCCTCTGCATAGGCCGCCTTGTCGAAGAAAAGGGATTTGACCTGGCACTCAAAGCCCTCTCTTGCATAAGAGACCGCTGCCCGGAAATAAGAATGACCATTGCCGGAGACGGACCTTCCCTCCCCTCTCTCAAAGAACAGGCCTACAGGCTCGGCATCAGCAGCCGGATCGAATTCACAGGTTCCATCCCGCGCCGGTCGGTCCCTCATCTGATCAACCAGGCAGCCATTGTGGTCGTTCCCTCACGATGGCGGGAAGCATTCGGACTGGTCGCTCTGGAATCAGCTCAAATGGGACGACCGGTCATCGCAGCCTGTGTCGGTGGATTGAAAGAGGTCGTTGCCCATAAGGAAACAGGGCTTCTGGTAGAAAAAGAAAACCCGAAAGCTCTGGCTGAAGCCGTAATATATCTGCTTGAGAATCCGGAAGAAACAAAACAAATGGGCCTTGCCTCGCGCCGTAAGGCTCAAAGCTTTTTCAGCCTCAGCCGCTATGTCCGGTCTTTTATTGAGATCTATGAAAAAATTATCACGGAAAACAAGAGCAGAAAATGAAAATCAGACCTGACTTATTAGGGAAAAAGGAGCTTTACCAAAAACAGCTCGGAAGCCATATCCTTACAAGAAAAGAATTCATTGACGACATCAAAACCGCTGTCAAAAACCAAACCGGATACGCTGCAGCCAGAATCGGGATCTCAGAGCAGTTCTGGATGTACTACCCTGTCATGCTTCATAAAGAAAAAAACAAAACCAAGCAAAGGGTCTTTGAAAGGCATCTGAGGTATCACGGCTATCTTCAGTCCGGGATATTTCCTGTAGAGCCCGAGTTCTATTTAAAATACACTGCTTTTGTTCTCGATGAAATAAAACATATAGATTGTCTGGGAATGATCCTGGACGCTGTCTTAGGTCCGGAGATCATCCGGTTTCATCATATCGACAATAAAATCATTTATTTCAAGGATATGATTCCGGACAGATCGATCCCCAGCGATCCGCGGAACGATTATCTCCAATACTTCAAGGACAAAAGAATATTGCTTATCTGTCCCTTTGCTCACTTTTTAAAAAAAAGGGCTGAAAAGGATATTTTTGAAAGGGTTTGGTCCAAAATAGATAAAAAGTGGTTTTTCCCTAAAATAGTGGATAGTTTGGAATTCCCTTATCCGTTCTCAAAAGAAACACCTGAAAAGTATGATTCTTCTTTGGAGCTGTTCGCATCCATTGAGGAAAAGGTCAAAAAGAAGATCTTTGATATTGCGCTCATAGCTGCGGGAGGACTGACCGTGCCCCTTGCTTCCTCTGTAAAAAGAATGGGTAAAATCGCCCTCTCCCTGGGAGGAGACCTCCAGGTGCTTTTTGGGGTAAGGGGGCAGCGCTGGCGCGACAAGCCTCGATGGCAGAGGGATTATTTCAACAAATGGTGGGTGGATACTCCTGCCCGTTACAGGCCGGACGAACCGGGTGCATGCAATGGAGCCTACTGGTGAGCTATCAAAAAAAATTTGCTGAGGACACTCCTCTTATCAGCGTCATAGTCCCGGTTTTCAATGGAGAGCGCTATCTTGCGGAAGCTCTTCGAAGCATTGAAAACCAGACTTATCCCCATATTGAGATCATAGCGGTCAATGACGGCTCTGTTGATAAAACCATGTCCGTTATCAAAAGTTACCCCTCTGTTATATCCCTTTCTCAGCGTCACTCAGGGCTCAGCGCCGCGCTCAACAACGGGATACGGAACGCCAAGGGGCATTTCTTTGCCTTTCTGGATGCGGACGATATCTGGGAAAAAGAGAAACTATCGAATCAAATAAAGATCTTCATGGAAAATCCCGGTATCGAAGCTGTGTTCGGACATATCATCCCGTTCAGCCGCTCAAAAGAAATCAAGGAAGCAGAAGGGGGAAATCCGATCCGAAAAATACCCGGATACTGCAAAGGCTCCATGCTCATAAAGAAAAAGTCTTTTTTCAGGATAGGTCTTTTTGACACAAGATGGGAGATAGGAGACTTCATCGACTGGTATAAAAGGGCCAAGGAAAAGGACTTAAAGACAGCTCTGACCCCTGAAGTCGTTATGAGAAGAAGAATCCACAGCCGCAACATGAGTTCGAGCAGGGAGAGAGGGAAAAAAGACTATGTCAGGATCCTGAAAGCGGCAATAGACCGCAGCAGAAACAAAGGAGCAAGGCTGGAAAAGAGAAAATTCGATGAAACTGAATAACAGGAAATACTTACTCGGACTGCACAAAGGAAGAGGCTGGCCCACTGCAGAGCAGGACCTGCTTATAAACGCATCCCTTTCTTCCGGAGAAGAAGCGCTCGAATCCTGGAAAAGATGGACAGGCTTAATCGATGTTAATCGAATCGATCAGGCTTCCTACCGCCTGCTTCCACTTGCCGTCCACAATCTAGAAAAAGAGGGGATAAAGGACCCTTTTTTAACAAGATTCAGAGGGCTCAAAAAGAAGACCTGGTATAAAAACCAAATTCTTTTCAAAACACTCAAAGAAGTTCTCCTTTTATTCCATAAGAATAGGATCAGTACCATGGTTATAAAAGGAGCGGCATTAATCCCTCTTTATTTTAAAGATCTGAGCATCCGTCCCCAAAATGATGTGGATATCCTGATCCGTCCGGAAAGAGTACCATCCGCTTCTAGAATACTCAAAAAGTCAGGCTGGAACATAAAAGGCAAGCCTAAAAAGGGAATTAAGAAAGAGGCCCTGGTTGTGCGCCCTGCCGCTACTTTTGAAAAAGGCACCATCTCTTCCATTGACCTGCACTGGCATGCTGTCAAAGAATGCATCTATCCTGAGGCTGACCATGGTTTCTGGAAGCACGCGCGGTCAATGAAAATAGATGGGATCGATGCCTCTGTCATGAGCCCCACTGACCAGCTCTACCTCACCTGTATACACGCATCAAGGCATCAAGCAAACTGGGAGCCCTTACCTTCTGTAACCTGGATTACGGATTGCGTTTATATCTTAAGAGGAAGTTACAATGAGATCGACTTCCATAGGATTCTTGACCAGGCGCAAAAGCACAACCTAGTCTTACCCTTAAGGATCGCCTTTGATTATCTGAATCAAAAATTTGACGGTACTTTTCCCAGCAAATTCATGAATCGATTAAAAAAAACCAAGATATCCGCTATCGAATACAATGAATTAAGGGCCAGGCAGAAAGCATCCCATTTTACAGGACCTTTCATCTTAAGATGGTACACCTATCTGCGCAGCATCCGTAAAGAGAAAAACTTAAATTATTTCTTAAAACTATGGGGGTTCTCAAAATTTCTTCAAACATTTTATGAAATCCCTACTGTGTTTCTTCTCCCTGTATCTCTCGTCTTTAAAGGGGCAAAAAAGGTAAAAATGCGGCTCATGAATAATGACTAAAAAAGAGGTCAAGCCATAACCGTAACCTCATATAATTCCCGAACAGGAGCCTGTATGAACAAGGTCACGAATTTAGCTAACTGTTCCTGATAATAACGGCTCTCCTCATTGTCAAGAGCATCTTTCTTGCTTTCCCATAACGTGATCGCTATTCCTTTTGCCGTGTCATGATCCACAAGCACATAGGATCCCCTGTATCCTTTTTGGGCTTTGGCAGTGGGCACAACACTCGTATTGTATATTTCAGTGAACTCCTCTATTTTATCCTTCTTGATTTGTGCTGAAGTCAAACGCGCATACATTTAAGTTCCCTCCTTTTAACTCGTTATCCCTCTATTCGTTTATCTGTAAAATAACAGTAAAAAATGATTATATCAAGCCATTTCATATTCTTTCTCTGTTTTTCGTGAAATAGAATTAAAAATGAACATCGCTATTTTTTATGAATAAGTCAGGTTAACATATTTAAAGAAAAAGGAGTATATTAATGTGGATGAGGGATGAAGCTGAACTTGTGGATAGGACTTTAAGAGGTGATGAATCTGCCTTTGAAATCCTGCTTCATCCATACAGAAAAGGAATACTGAACATGGCATACCAAATCACGTTAAATGCAGAAGACGCTAAAGATATCTCTCAAGAAGCTGTAGTGAGAGCCTATAAATACTTGAAAAAATTCAACAAAACAAAGAGCTTTAAAAACTGGATATACAAAATCACTGCCAATGCCGCTTATGACTTCCTGAGGAAACAGAGAAGCGGCCAAAATCTCATTGATGAAAAAGAGCGCATAGGGCTGGAATCAAAATGTTCACCTGAAGAGTATTATCAGAACAGGGAAACGAAAGAAAAAATCGAATTCTGCCTCCGCTATCTCACCCCAAAAGAGAGAGCCGTCTATATGCTGAGAGATGTCAAAGAATTCTCCATAAAGGAAACGTCACAGACTCTGAACATCTCCTCTCAAAGTGTTCGAACCCACCTGTCACGCGCAAGAAAAAAAATCCGCAGCCAGTTCGAAAAATTAAATCAAAAAAACGGAGGTGACGATGGACTGTAAAAAAACCCTGCGCCTGCTTCCTCTTTTAGTAGGAGAGGACCTCCCTGCAACAAAAGCCTCCAGAGTCAACGCACACCTCAATGAATGCCCCTCATGCAGGAAAGAATATAAACATTACAGGGATTTGCTAGAGGAAACAAAAAATTGGATCAGGTCTGAAACCACAGAATGGGAAGACAAAGAATGGGCAGACTGTGTAAAAAAAGCGGTGAACAGCCATTCTTTTAAAAACAGAATATTTATTCCTATGCCCTTTAAACCGGCCTGGGCTGTAAGTGTCATGTTGATCATGGCGATCGCACTCTCAGTCTTTATCATGAATCCATCTTTTATTAAGAAAGAAAACCAAACGGCCCGGAGCCAGGCCTTACAGGGTGAGGGATCTCAAAAAACAGTGGAGCTTACTCTGGTTTCCCAGGAAACAGGGCATAAAATAAAATGGATTCTCAATAAAGAATTTAACCTGAAGGAGGAAATAAAATGAAAAAAACAACTTTAGGGCTTCTTATTGTCTTTTTATCAGCCTTAGTCGCTGGTAGCGTGTATTCTTTTCAACAGGATGAGAAAATACCGGAGCTTAAAAGAGAGACCGTTCAGGTCAACTACATCAATGTACAAACAGCCTACGGGATACTCCTTCCGTTTAAAGGCCCTTACGGAGAAATCCAGATACTGAGAGACAGTAACATGCTGATCCTAGAAGACCAGCCTGAATTTGTAAAAAAGATACTCTCTATTCTCAAGGAGATCGATGTCAAACCGGTCGACATTCAGTTTACAGTCGACTTAATTCTGGCATCAAAAAGTAAAAACGCTTCTTTTGAGCCGGATAAAAATCTCCAATCCGATCCACTGATAAAGGAATTGATGTCCATGCTCAGCTACCAGTCATTTAAGCGCATTGACACATCCCTCATCAGGGTCCAGGACAACACAAGCTCTTCTCAAAGAATCGGAGGCAGCGGAATCGGCCTGCAGATAGAGCTAGAACCCCGTCATTATAAGGAAGAAAGTAAAAACCTGTTTCATGTTGAATTGAGATTGACACAGTATGAGACAACGCGTGAAATAGGAAACACAGATGAATCCTATTCTCTCAAAAATCCCATCATACTTATTGATACATCACTGAGCATCCAAAGCGGGGAGAGGTCTGTGGTAGGGGTTTCCAAGCTCAACGGCGGGGACCTGGGCCTCATCCTTATCATAGAGGGGAAAATAATAAATTAAGCTTCCTGTTTATCAACCGCCTTCAGAAGAACCATGATTTCAAGAGGATCCTCCTTTTTGCAGTCTAAGAATTTTTATCACATACCAAAAAACACTTGACATTTATTTATAATTATTTTAAATTTATAATAATTCTAAAAATGATAAAAATTATCAGGAGGTAAAAATGGAACATTCTAATGAAACAAAAGGCATTCCTTTGATCGGCGAAAAATTTCCGGAAATGAAAGTTCCCACAACTCACGGCAGAAAAAATCTTCCGGGCGATTATGCGGGAAAATGGCTCGTGCTTTTCAGCCACCCTGCGGATTTCACACCCGTGTGCACTACCGAGTTTGTAGCGTTTGCTAAAAGGTATGATAAATTCCAGAAACTCAACACAGAACTTATCGGCCTTTCTATTGACCAGGTCTTCAGCCATATCAAATGGGTGGAATGGATTGAAGACGAACTCAAAATCCCCATTCCTTTTCCCATAATCGCAGATGACCAGGGTAAAATCGCAACGAAACTGGGCATGGTCCATCCAGGCAAAGGGAACAACACTGTCAGGGCCGTCTTCATCATCGACGATAAAGGAATAATCAGACTGATTCTTTATTATCCTCAGGAAGTCGGCAGAAATATGGATGAGATCCTGCGTGTTGTTGATGCCCTGCAGATAGCTGACAAGAACAAAGTGGCTGTACCTGCGAACTGGCCCAATAACGAGTTGATCAAAGACCATGTCATCATCCCCCCTCCGTCTGACGTGTCTACATCTAAGGAAAGAAAAAACAAGCCAGACTGCTTTGATTGGTGGTTCTGCCATAAGAAAATTTAGGGAATATCCTTTAACTTTTCACAAACTCATTTAACCGGACCTATTCATAAAAAAATGGCGATGAGCATTTTTTTGTTTTGATTACAAGGATATACATGCTTTTAAAAAAATGACAACTGATATATTTCTGTTTGTTTTTACTTTCATTTTAACCGCCATTTTTTTACCATTAAGGCAAGCCGATCTCACTCCATCTGCTTCGTTACAGGGTGCTTGCGGTGAAGGACTACAGCCTCACACCCTGTGCCTTGCATCTGCAGCAACCTCGGCTTGCTCATCATCCAGGTTAATAAAGAAAAGAAGGGTTCTGTATAAGGGCTCTTTTTTTTTGCCATGCTTTGTGTTAAATATGGATTGACTTTTAAGCTGCAAATAGTTTAATAGTAAAATAAGTCCAATCCAGAAAAAGGAGAAAAGACATGGCTGCCTTATGGATCTTGATTATCATCATAGCTGTCTTTATCTTTGCCGCAGTGGCAATATACAATGGCCTTATCACGTTGAGGAACCGCGCCGATAATGCCTGGGCTCAGGTGGATGTCCAGCTCCGGCGAAGGTATGACCTCATACCCAATCTGGTGGAGACGGTCAAAGGTTATGCCCAGCACGAAAAGGGAGTCTTCCAGAAAGTCACAGAAGCCCGGTCTCAGGCTATTAATGCAGGGTCTGTTGGGGAACAGGGAAAGGCAGAAAATATGCTGAGCGGAGCGCTTAAGTCTCTGTTTGCTGTCGTAGAAAACTACCCCGAGCTCAAAGCCAATCAAAATTTCTTGATGCTTCAAGAAGAGCTGGCCGGGACCGAAGGAAAAATCTCTTATGCCAGACAGTTCTACAATGACACTGTCATGAAATTCAACACCAAACAGCAGGTATTCCCCTCAAATATTATAGCCAATATGTTCAGCTTCAAGGAAAAGGAATACTTTGAGATCGAGGAGCCGGCTGCCAGAGAGCCCGTGAAGGTAAAGTTTTAAACCAGAGATACAGGCAAAATCCTTCTGAAAACGCCGTCTGACCAGGCATTAAAACAGGTATCCGAATGTACGAACAGATCACCCGCAACAAATGGCGGTCCTTTTTCCTGATACTGTTTTTTCTGTGTCTCATCTTTGCATTGAGCTGGGCATTTGGAGAACTGACAGGATGGGGTATCGGTGGATTGATTTCTGCAGCTGTTATTGCTGTGATCCTTACTTTCGGCAGCTATTATGCCAGCGATAAAATCGTGTTGGCCATAAGCCGGGCCCGGCCCGTGGAAAAGAAGGACTACCCTTACCTGTACAATGTGGTGGAAGGACTGGCCATAGCGGCAGGATTGCCTAAGCCGCGCTGTTACGTAATAGACGACACCGCTCCCAATGCTTTTGCCTCCGGCCGTAATCCCAAAAACTCTGTGATCGTGGTCACCACAGGACTGCTGGAGAAATTAAACCGTGCCGAGCTCGAAGGCGTGATCGCCCATGAGATGTCCCACATAAAAAATTATGATGTGCTGGTTCAGACTCTGGCTGTGGTCATGGTGGGAGTCGTGGCTCTTTTGAGCGACTGGACTCTCAGAACCTTCATATGGGGAAAGGGAAGGCGGCGGTCAGGAGAAAAAGGAGGAGGGAATGCAGCCGCTCTTTTTGTGGTCGTGGCCCTGGTTTTAGCTATTTTATCTCCTCTGATAGCCCAGCTTCTGAAGCTGGCCATTTCCAGAAAAAGGGAATTTCTGGCTGACGCCAACGGAGCCCTGCTCACGCGGTATCCGCCCGGACTCGCATCAGCCCTTAAAAAACTGTCCGAAGATAAGGAACCTTTAGAGGCAGCCAATAAGGCGACGGCTCATATGTACATTGTGAACCCTCTCAAGGATATCAAGGGAAAAGTCAACAAGCTTTTCAGCACCCACCCCCCGATAGAAGAACGCATCGCCGCCCTTGAAAAAATGTAGATCCGGATTTTAAGCAGATAAAAATCAACAGGGATCGACCACCACGATCCCTGTTGATAGGAAAGAAAGAGGTCCTTTACTTAATAGCTTCAAGGACATCCTTTTCCAGAGCAGCGAGTTTCAATTCAGCTTGGGCAGCATCCAGGTCATACCGCAGCATCTTGACTTCTAATGAAGTAAGTTTTCCCTGAGCCTCCAAATCCTTTAGCCTTACTAACTGCTGTTTTAAAGTATCGACCCTTGTTTGAGCCAGGTGTAGATTTCTTTCAGCAGCAATGATCCTTGCTTTGATCTCAATTTCTTGGGCTGTTACTTCCCCGGAAAGAAAGCTTTTTCTCAGATCAAGGCGTTCTTGAATCTTTTCAATCATCACATCCCGGTCGGCAATATCTGCTTGTATCATTTCTAACTCATCATGAGAAACCAGATTCTCTTTGACCAGCTGCTGGATCCGTTCCCTATGATTTCTGAGCCGTTTGAGATCCAGTTCAACTTTCTTCTTCTCGATCTTTAATCGTTCACTCACAAAATCCCGGCCCCGCACTTTCGGAGCGTATAGTTCATCTCTGGGAACAGTCCCAGTTACCTTCACTTCCTCCAGGTCCAATTGTGATCTTTTCAAGTCCAGTTCAGCTCCTTCCGCTGCAAGCTTCATCATCAAGTATTCATCCTTCCGGATCAATCCACTGGAAGCTCTCGATTCTGCTTGGGATTCCATTACTGTAACTGACTCAAGGTTAGCTTTTTTCAGTTTGACATCCGTTTCAGCCCTGGCTATCTCTATTTTCTTGCGCCAGGAATCCCTGATATAATCCGCTGCTTTAGTGACAGCCACACCGGTTACCAGAATACCTAAAACCAGACTTGTGGCTACTGCCATCCGGGGAACAGCGACTTTCCCGGAACTTGTTTTCAAGCGACCGGCCCTCCGGTATTCTGATGACAACTGCCATTCCAGTCTTTCCAGAAACTGATTGTCAGGTTCGTACATTTCACTCATTTTTACCTCCATTTGTTGTTAGTTTTGGTAGCAGTGACTTCACAGACCGGCGGGCCCGCCTTAACCGTCCTTCTACTGCTCTCTCCGAGACAGACATCTCGGTAGCTATCTCGCGAACACTCATCCCATCGTAATAAAAAGCCTCCAGAATTCTGGCTGTCTTTCGTCCGAGGGATGAGATAGTCAAAAATGTCTCCAGAGACTTCATTTGCTTCTCTGAGGACTTCTGATCAGGGCTGGAAATAAGATCCAAACTGGCCTCATTGAGCTTTGTTTTCTGCCTTAAATAGTCCATTAAGATATTTCGAGCCACCCGCTTTAACCAGGCCAGCGGAGAATCCGGGACGGCCTTGCGGTTCCAATGATCCAGGGCTCTCAAATAGGACTCCTGCACAATGTCCTCGCTCAACTCCCGATTCCCTCCTGTACGCCTGGCTAAATATCTATAGAGGAGATGGACAGTATCCCTGTATATCTTCATCCATTGTTGTTCTGTCACGGTATCTGTCTCCTTTGACCTTTCATTCTACTCTATTGACGTTTTTCTTAAAGCAAATCCCACAAAAAAAATGAGTCTCGCCTTTATTTTAGGAATAGCTCAGACTGAATAGGATTGATATAATGTCAGGAAATCTTTTTATGTAGAGGAAAGGATTTTTTTTATCAAATGGATACAAATAAGCGAATGAGAAAAAAAATCATGACAAAGTATACATGGCTGAGCCTTGCAGTGTGTGTCTCTCTGTGTTTTGTAGGCTGTAAGGATAGGAAGTCATACATGGATGAGATCAATCAGGCAGCGAGATGGATAAGGGCCTCTGCCATGCAGACTGAGGGCGGAACAACCTGGCCCGCTGTTCCCGGCGAAGCCGAAACGATCAACAATACCCTTTACAGCGGGACTCCGGGTGTGGTCCTGTTTTTTCTGGAAGCCTTTTATGCCACCGGCGATCCATCATATTTAAAAGACGCACGGATGGGAGCAGATTATTTAATCGCGATGTTGGATAATGAAAAAGAAGCAGGCTTGTATGTCGGCGTTTCAGGGATCGGATACTGTTTAGAGGAAACCTATAAAGCTACAAACGAGTTGGCGTACAGGAACGGCGTAATCCAGTGTCTGGACTGCCTCAAAAAATGGGCTGTGGAAACAGAGGACGGAATTCAATGGAGTGACACCACAGATATCATAAGCGGAAACGCAGGCACAGGCCTCTTTCTTCTGTATCTTGCTGAGACATGGGAGGATGAATCCGTATTGGAAATGGCCAAACAGGCGGGCGACTGTTTGCTGGCCGTTGGAATCCCGGCAGAGATGGGGATAAAATGGGCCATGGATCCCCAATATCCGCGCCTGATGCCTAACTTTTCCCACGGAACAGCGGGTATCGTCTATTTTCTCGCATCGCTCTATCGAAAAACAAACGAACAAAAATTTCTGGACGGAGCCCTTTCAGGCGCCGAGTATCTGAAATCCATTGCCAGAACAGATGACGATACCTGTCTGATATTTCATCATGAACCCGGAGGAGAAGACCTTTTTTATTTAGGATGGTGTCACGGCCCTGTAGGCACCGCCCGAACATTTTTCAGGCTCTATCAGCTAACAGAGGATAAGGAATGGATGGATTGGGTCGAGAAAGGAGCACGGGGAATTCTGGAAAGCGGTATTCCGGAGCAAGAAACACAGGGATTCTGGAACAATGTGGGTGTTTGCTGCGGATCAGCCGGAGTGGCGGATTTTTTTCTCAGTCTCTTTCAAGCCACAAAGAAGCAAGAATATCTGGAATTCGCCCATAAAATGTCCGCACAAATACTAAACAAGGCCTCCAAGGATGATAAAGGAATGTTTTGGGTGCAGGCCGAGCACAGGACCCGTCCCGAGTTTCTTCAGGCACAGACAAATCTAATGCAGGGAGCTGCAGGCATCGGGTTGTGGCTTCTCCGCCTGGAAGAATATGAAAGAGGTCAGCACCCTCATATCGTACTGCCTGATAACCCTTTTCTAAGATAACTCAAAAAGAAATACTTTCCGAATAAAAGCAACCTTTTTACGTAAGGAACGTATTTATATATAAGTAAGTTACGTAAAACTTGACTTGCCATTTGGATCTATGAAGCAAAATTCAATCAAGGATAACGCGCCATGAAAGAATTAACCACATTAGAACAGATGATACTGGCCGCTATCATAGCCCTTAAACAAGAGGCATACGGGGTCTCCATCCGGAAAAGAGTTAAAAAAATGACAGGGAAAAGATTGATGTACGGAACTCTTTACAATGCCCTTGACCAGCTTCTGCGCAAAGGCTATGTCACAAAAACAAAAGGAGCCACATCATCCGGGAGAGGGGGGAGGCCCCGGATTTATTATGCGTTAACTCCTGAGGGCAAGAGCGCGCTCAAGACCTCTTATGACCTGCACCGCGCTATCTGGGAAAGCATCCCCGAATTCCTAGGGAATTAAGGACTATGAAAAAACCCGATCCCCATCCGCCAAAACTAGGCCAAAAACTGCTTTCCTCTTTAAGCCACTACGAATCCGAATACTCTATCTCCGGAGACTGCGGAGAGGAATACAAGGAGCGGGTAAAAGCACATGGAAGGTCCCGGGCCCTATTGTGGTACTGGGGGCAGGTCGCCTATGCACTGGCTGTTTACTCCAGACTATCTTTATCCATAGGAGCTTCAATGTTTAAAAACTATCTAAAAATCACATGGAGACATATCAAAAAAAACAAAGCCTATTCCTTCATCAATATTATGGGATTGGCTATTGGCATGACCTGCTGTGTTCTCATATTCTTGTGGGTCAAAGATGAATTGAGCTTTGACCGGTTTCATGAAAACGCAGACCGGATATACCGGATCGTTTTCTCCACATCAGATGACGGATCACCCACAAATGCCAACGGCTCCTTTGGGGTGGGTCCGGCTCTCAAAAAGGACTTCCCTGAAGTCATAGAAACAGTGCGCCTCCGTAAGATGGGACAGAATGTCAAAAGATATGTGGGCTATAAAGACAAGAAATTCTATGAATCGCGGTTCTTTTTCGCAGAGCCCACACTTTTCGCGGTTTTTGACTTTCCGCTGCTCAAAGGGGACCCGGCCACAGCTCTCAAGGAGCCGAATTCTCTGGTTTTGACCGAAAACACAGCCAAGAAATACTTTGGAAATGAAGACCCCATAGGAAAAGTCATGGAAGCAGACCCTTATAACGACGGAGAGCTCATGCTCTTTCACATCACAGGAGTGGCAAAGGACGTCCCCCACAACTCCCACTTCCATTTCGATTTTCTGGCGTCTTATTCAAGCCTTAAGGAAGACACTGAATCCTTTAACGGTTTCTACCAGCACTTCACTTACGTTCTATTGAACAACTCTGCTGCGGTTGGATCATTGAATGATAAACTCCTGGATTTTCTCCATCGGCACTGGATGGAAGATCCCTGGTACACCCTCAGCCTTCAGCCCCTTTTAGATATCCATCTTCACTCCAGATTAAAATCAGAAATCGAACCCACGGGCAGCATCATCTACGTTTATCTATTTACGGCTATTGCCCTGTTTGTGCTGGTCATCGCGTGCATCAACTTCACAAATCTCACCACAGCCCGGGCTGCAAAAAGGGCCAGAGAGGTCGGGATCCGTAAAGTCGCAGGAGCCAGGAAAAACCAGCTCATCAAGCAGTTCCTCGGCGAATCCCTATTGCTCAGCCTTGTTTCAGCATTAGCAGCGCTTCTTTTAATCCACATCGTTCTCCCTTCCTTCAACAGCCTTACAGGCAAGGAATTCTCTCTTTTCTCCCTTATGAATCCATTATTTATTCTGGGCATGGCCGTCATCATCGTGACAGTTGGATTTCTTTCCGGTATATATCCGGCCTTCTTTCTCTCTTCTTTCCGTCCTGTAAACACACTCAAATCCCGCTTTTCTCATTCATCCTCCGGCACTTTACTGCGCAAAGGGCTGGTGATCTTTCAGTTTTCTCTTTCAATCGGCATCATCTTTGCCACACTGGTCGCCCAAAAACAGATGACCTATATACAATCCCGGAACCTCGGTTATGACAGGGAACAGATCATGGTCATCCCGCTGAACAAAGACCTCAGGC
>CAZSZS010000035.1:0-27900 GCA_964611275.1 uncultured Eubacteriales bacterium | reverse complement strand
TATCATCTCTTCCCCTTCAAAAACAGCCCCTTCAGAAACAAGAACCACTGAATATTTGCTGGGATTTGTCAAACGGTCCTGTGTGAGTAATGCACACAAGTTCTCTATCTTGAACTTATATTCGGGAATCACACATCTGTTTGCAGCGCCCGCCATAGTGGGAATCAAGGCTGTATACCCCGCATATCGTCCGAAAACCTCAATCACTAGAAACCTCTCATGAGAGCCGGCAGTGGTTCTCAGAGAATGGGTCAGACTAATGATACGGGTCACACACGTGCTGAATCCTATACAGTAGTCGGTCCCCGGAACATCATTATCCATAGTCTTTGGGATCCCGATGATTTTGACTCCTTCTTCATGCAGTCTGACAGCATAGCTCAATGTGTCATCTCCGCCCACAGGAATGAGATAATCAATCCCGAGATAATCCAGGTTTTTCAGCACTTCTTTGGTGAGGTCATTTGTCTTGTTGTTGTACTTATCCTTTAAAAATACAGGGACGTTGACATCAGGGACATGACTCGGTCGGGTTCTTGAAGTATGCAGAAAAGTTCCGCCTGTACGCCCTGCCTTATTCACTGTATCTTCTGTAAGTAATTGATAATGATGGCTTTGCGACTCTTTGTCATCCCTGTTCATATCTATCAAACCAGCCCACCCTTTGCGTATGCCCACGACTTCATATCCTTCCCGAAGAGCTCTTATGGTGATCGCCCTTATGGCTGGATTCAATCCAGGCACATCGCCTCCGCCGGTAAGAATTCCTATGACACCTTTCTTTTTCCTCGTATCAAGCATTTTTTCCTCTTTAATAAAAAATGTTATCCTTTTCGAATTCTTTTCAATTCCGCTCTCATGTCTCTTTCCCGGTCCCTTTCTTTGATCGCTTCTCTTTTTTCATAAACCTTCTTGCCTCTAGCCAGTGATATCTCCACTTTTACAAGTCCTTTATCATTGATCACCACTTTAGTGGGAATGATCGTCAATCCTTTTTGTTTGACCTTACCAATAAGACGTTTTATTTCCCGCCTGTGAAGAAGAAGCTTTCTGTCCCGCAGCGGATCGTGATTGAAACGATTGGCTGCTTCATACTGGCTGATATGGCAGTTATGAAGGAATACCTCTCCGTCTTTAATATCAACATAGCTTTCTTTAATACTGATCCTTCCTTCTCTGAGTGCCTTTACCTCACTGCCGACCAAAGAGATCCCGGCCTCAAAAGTATCGAGAATATCATAATTGAAAAAAGCCTTTTTGTTCTTTGCCACGACTTTCATAACAGACTGCCTTTAATCCATTACACACGCTCATTTATAATATAAATCATATTGAATTGTAAATAAACCCCGATTGCCCGCTGGTTTAGAGTCACGGGCTTATTAATGATAAATGCAGGTAATGAAACTCGGATGACAACATCCTGTGACTTAGGAATCTACCTGTGCGGCTGTATCTTTAAAACAGAGGGACAGATTCTTAAACACTCTTTCCTCAACCTCATTTTTAGAAACATCAATTACTTCTGATATCTCAGATACAAGCAGTGCTTTGGCCTTTTCCATCATCTTCTTCTCACGAAAAGATAAAGGCTTGGTGAGATTGAGATAGTAAAGGCTCTTCAGAACAAAAGCAAGATCGATAAGAGAACCTGTTTTCATCAGTTCTTCATGCTCCTTGTGCCTTCCTTTCCAGTTCTTGCTCACATCCACGATTCCATCCCTCATAAACGCGTAGATCTTTCTGACCTTATCTTCACTGACCAGCTTCCTGATCCCCATTTCTCTCACACTTGAAAAGGGGATGAGCACTAAGGCATCGTTGGATACAATCCTTAAACTGCAAACTCTTGATTCTACCCCGTATAAATCCTGGTTCTGGATATCTTCTATAATCCCAATCCCTTGGTTGGGATATATGACCTTATCTCCAATCGATAGATAGTCCATATGTAAGAAAAATTATAATAAACTCAATGCTTTAAGTCAAACAAAAAAAATAAAGAAGCCAGGTCCGAACCAGGTCCGAATAAAGAAAAAAAGCCATGGTATAAGGATAAAGAAAGCACATGAGACCAAAACGAGCTTGACAGACAGGGTATTGTTTATTAACATACTTATCCAAACCAATTCGAAGAAAAGACAAAGAAGATGAAGAGAACATATCAGCCCAATAACAGAAAAAGAAAAAAAAACCACGGATTCCTTACCCGGATGAAGAAAAAAGGCGGACGTAACGTCATAAAAAACAGACGGAAAAAAGGAAGAAAAAAACTTTCCGTTTAATGAATGAGTCCATTACTCCTAAAGAAAGGATAAGAAAAAAAAGGGAATTTTCATTAATATATAAGAAAGGAAACCGATATAGAGGTAAATATTTCATTATCATCTACCTCCCAAACGATGGCAGACAATCAAGACTGGCGGTCGTTGCTGGTAAAAAAATCGGAAACGCTGTTAAGAGAAATAAGGCCAAAAGATGGATAAGAGCTCTTTACCGGAGAAATAAAAATTTATTGAAAGATTCCATAGACCTTATCTTTATCGCAAAAAAAAATATTATTGAGGCTCCCTGGACGAATCTTCAGAAAGATTATATCAAAGCCATAGAGCATATAAATCAGAAGCAGTCAATGTGATGAAAAAAGCAACACTGTTTGTCCTCAGACAATACAAGCGTTTTATCTCTCCATTATTAGGGAAAAACTGTCGCTTTTATCCGACCTGCTCTGTATACGCTTATCAGGCCATTGAGAAATACGGACTGGCAAAAGGTATTTTTTTAGGTATCAAAAGACTCCTTAAATGCCACCCATTTCATGAGGGAGGAGTCGATCCGGTCCCATAAAAGGATGCAACCATGAGTACAGAAAAAAGACTATTGATAGCCATTGTTATTTCATTTCTAATCATATTTCTCTATCAAGCCCTGTTCGTTAAAAAAGAACCTCAGACAACCACCCTCCCACAAACAACCACCCAAACAGAGCCGGCCTTGAAAAATGCACAGCCAGAAGAGACACTCATCCAGGAAGCTGAGCCTCAGGAGAAAGAAGAAATTAGGCCGGTTGCCGGCGAGAGAGAGCAAAAAGTCACTGTCCAGACTTCTTTGTACACGGCCGAATGGAGCAACAGAGGAGCGGTCCTCAAAAAATGGACTTTAACGGAATATACTGATGACGAGGGCGAACAGATGGAGCTTGTCTCCCCTTTATCAACAGATATCAATACATATCCTTTTTCGCTAAACACAGAGGATCCTGATTTTAATGAATCCATCAACAAGGCTTTATTCAAGAGTTCTTCCACTCAGATCGATCTCAATAATGGAGAGTCCAAGGAACTGATATTCACTTATGCTGATGAGCAGGGCAATAAAGTCGAAAAGATTTTTACGTTCCATGGCGGGACTTATGAAATAGATATCCGGACAAACATCTGGAATAACAACCGGGAGATCGTGCCCAATATTGTCTGGGGCCCTTCTTTCGGGGAACTGCCTGTGGAATCCAAACAAAACAGATTTGGCCAACCGACCGGAGTCGCTGTGTATTCCGGAGGGAAAGTAAACCGCCATTCCGAAGCTAAATTCGATGCAGAAAAAAACGCGTATAATTTTGTTCAATGGGCCGGATACGAAAGTCAGTATTTCACAGCGCTTTTCATCACATCCCCTCAGAAGGCGAGTGCGGCTTTCCTGAAACAGGACATCAATGAAAGCGCCTCTTTTTTCCTTGTAGTGAACCATGTAAATAAAGCCTATATCGGACCGAAGAGATATGACATTCTCTCGGAAATGGAGAATGATGCCAAAAAACTGATAAAATTCGGTCTGTTCGGTTTTATATCGGAAATTCTATACAAAGCCATAAAAATCGTTCACCAGGCTGTTCCAAACTGGGGATTCTGCATCATCATACTCACTTTCGTGATAAAAATCCTTTTTTTCCCTCTCACTTTCAGCAGCACAAAATCCATGGCCAAGATGCAGGAACTCCAGCCAAAAATAAAGGCTCTTAAATCTAAATACAAAAAAGCCAAGAAAGACATAGATCAGCGAAAAAAACTCAATGAAGAGACTATGAAGCTCTATAAGGAACACGGCGTCAATCCTGCCGGGGGGTGCCTGCCCATATTGATACAGCTCCCTATTTTTTGGGGATTTTTCCGTCTGTTGATCGTTGCTATAGAGTTCAGACACAGCCCCTTTATTTTTTGGATCCAGGACCTTTCAATTAAGGATCCGTATTATATCACTCCTATTCTCATGGGGATAACACAGTTCATAAACCAAAAAATGACTCCGACCGCCGGAGATGCGACCCAAAAAAAGATGATGCTCATCATGCCGGTCATAATGACCATATTTTTCATGAATTTCCAGAGCGGCCTTGTCCTTTACTGGCTGACCAATAATATTCTTCAGATAGGACAGCAATATATAACGAACAGAATCATGAAAAAGAAGGAATCACATGTCAAAAGAAGAAAAAAATAGTCATAAGAAAGAATTTAAAGGAAGAAATCTTGAAGATGTCATAAGCCATGCCGAACATGTGCTTAAAATCCCCCGTTCCAAATTTAACTATGAAATAGTGGCTGAAAAAACGAAACTATTCGGGATAAAAACCAAGGAAATCGTCATACGCGCATGGCCAAAAACAGAAGAAGGCGAAAAGTCAGGAGACGAATTTCTTGATAATGTACTGTCACATCTTCCCCTGGATATCAAATACAAGACGCAGAAAAACAACAAAATCAAATATTTCATTTTCGAAGGGCCTGATAAACATTTCCTCCTTCAAAAAGACGGTTCGCTTTTGCTGGCTTTCCAGCATATCCTCAACAAAGTATCCCCTGAGAAAGTGCAAACAGACTGTGACCACTATAAAAAGAGAAAAGAAAGAGAGCTGAAAGATTATGTCCACCATGTGGCGCGTAAGGTTAAAGAATCAGGGAAAAATGAGATACTGGAGCCTATGAATCCCTATAAAAGAAGGCTTGTCCATATAACAGTCAACCAGATCCCTGGTCTTTCTACTGAAAGCCTGGGCAATGGCTTTATGAAAAAAATTAAAGTCTATCTAAAAAAACAAACGTCTTAGACGATTATCATATCCAGTTCCTCCGTATCTTTCATTTGAATGTTTCTCCTATCCGTTCTAAAATAAAAGAATGTTCGACGACACGATCATAGCCATATCCACCCCTTTTGAATTCGGAGGGATCGGAATAGTCCGGCTGAGTGGGAAACTTTCACTGAAAATCGCAAAATCTCTCTTTAAACCCAAAAAGGGGACCGTTAAACCGAGGACTGTGCTCTTGGGAACCCTCATCAATCCGGAAAAAAACGAACCTTTTGAGGAAGCTTTTCTAACCTATTTTCCCTCACCACACTCCTATACCAAAGAGGACGTTGTAGAAATCAGCTGCCACGGAAGCCCTGTCATCCTTGAGGAAATCGTAAGGCTGGGAATCAAACAGGGAGCCAGGCACGCCCAACCAGGGGAATTCACCTTACGGGCGTATATCAACGGAAGGATCGATCTGATACAGGCCGAAGCTGTTAATGACCTTATACGCGCCTCATCTCTGAGACAGGCTGAAATTTCTTACAAACAGATGAGGGGCAGTCTGTCAACAAAAATGAAGACACTGAGAGATAGCCTCATCAATACCCTCTCTATGATTGAAGCCCGTTTAGAATTTCCGGACGAAAATCTAGACCTTCCCCAAAAAACCATATTAAATTCCCTGAAAAAGACCATTGAAACCGTAGAGCAACTCATCAATAGCTATGACCTTGGAAAATCTTTATTCGAAGGAGTAAAAATTGCCATAGTGGGAAGAACCAATGTGGGAAAGTCCACTCTTTTCAATACACTTCTCGAGAAAAAAAGAGCGATTGTCACTCCTTATCCAGGAACAACCAGAGATTACCTTTCAGAAATAATCAAAATAAAGGACTCGATCTTTACTCTGCTTGATACGGCCGGACGCAGAAAACCGCAGCATCCCATTGAAAAAGAAGGGATAAAAAAGAGCAAAGAACTGGCCGCGCAGGCAGACGGCATTCTTCTGATACTGGATAGTTCCCTACCAAAGACAAGTGAAGATACTGCCCTCCTCAATAAATACAGAAAAAAACGCATAATTCTTGTCTTTAATAAGATAGACCTTTCGGGAGAAATGGATGTGGAAAATATCCTATCCTCTGCCCCAGAGCTGGCATCCGTAAAAATATCTGCTCTGAAGAAGACAAATATCCATGAACTTAAGGAAGCCATATACTCTGAGTTTGTCAGAACAAAGGAAACGGGAGATGAAGTCATCCTCCATCTCCATCAGAAACTTCTTCTTGAAGACACACTCAATGCCCTCAAATCAGGAAAAGAAAGTCTCCATAAAGGCTATCCTGATGAAATAGTTGCGGAAGAAGTCCGTAAATCTATCCCTCTTGTCAGTCAACTGACAGGAGAAATCCGCAGCGATGATATTATTGAAAAAATTTTCAGCCGGTTTTGCATCGGTAAATAGGAACCATCATGTGCGCAAGCAGTCATTTTGACATAGTGGTGATAGGAGGGGGACATGCTGGATGCGAAGCAGCTCATTCTGCCAGCCTTATGGGCATGAAAACCTGTCTGGTCACCATAAACCTTGAAACCATCGCTCAGATGTCCTGTAACCCCGCCATAGGAGGCCTGGCCAAAGGTCATCTGGTAAGAGAAATCGATGCCCTTGGCGGCATAATGGGCCTTTTGGCGGACGAGACAGGCATACAGTTCAGACTGCTGAACAGAAGCAGAGGAGGAGCTGTGCAGGCTCCCAGGGCACAGTCCGATAAAACCCTCTATCGAAATTCAATGAAAACATGGCTTGAAAACACGAAAAATTTATCCCTTTTTCAGGGAATCGCCTATGAAGTCCTTATTAAAAAAGGCAGAGCTTATGGTGTGAGCACAAAGGAAGGAAACACAATAAGCGCTGATTGTGTCATCCTGACACCCGGGACATTTTTAAACGGGCTTATCCATATAGGTCTTAATCACTACCCGTCAGGAAGAGCCAATGAGCCTGCTTCCCATGGATTAGCAGAAGACCTCAAGCAAAGAGGACTCAAAACCTTCAGGCTTAAAACAGGCACCCCCATGCGCCTTCACAGAGACTCCATAGAATGGGACAAATTCAAATCCCAGCCCGGGGATAGAAAACCAGTGCCATTTTCCTTCAGAACAAAAAAGAAGCTGAAAAACAAAGTCAAGTGCTTTATCGGCTACACAAACACCATAACCCATGAAATAATAAATGATTACCTGGATCAGTCACCCCTCTACAGCGGGAAGATTGTTGGCATCGGACCCAGATACTGCCCCTCCGTTGAAGTCAAAGTCGTCCAGTTTCCGCACCACAAACGGCACCAAATTTTTCTGGAGCCCGAAGGCCTGGATACAGCAGAAGTCTACATAAACGGCATGGCCACAAGCCTTCCTCTCGAGGCACAAAGAAAAATACTCAAGAGCATCCCGGGTCTTGAAGAAGCCGTGATTTTAAGACCGGGGTACGCTATTGAATATGACGCTGTCGCGCCCACACAACTTCTGCCTACTCTGGAGACAAAAGAAATCAAAAACCTCTTCCTGGCAGGCCAAATAAACGGCACATCAGGGTATGAAGAGGCTGCGGCACAAGGATTGATGGCAGGAATCAATGCGGCCTTGTGCATCAAGGGGAAAAAACCTTTCGTCCTTCAGAGACATGAAGCCTATATCGGAGTTCTTATCGATGACCTTATCACTAAAGGAGTTGAAGAACCTTATAGACTGTTCACATCCAGAGCAGAGTACAGGCTTCAGTTAAGAATCGACAATGCTGATAAAAGACTTATCGGTTACGGTAAACAGTTAGGACTGATAACGGATGCAGAGTACACATGGTATCTGGAAAAAAAAGAACGCTTGGACAAGGCCTTTTCTTTATTGAGTTCCCAAAAAATAAAATCGGACAACGGAGAAAACATCACCTTATACAGGTATTTAAAGAAACCCGAAATCGGGTTTAAGGATATTATGCAAAGCACTCCTGGTTTTGAAGGCCTGACAGAGGAAGAAAGAAGGCATATCACATCGGAAATCAAATACGAGGGGTATCTTACAAAACAGGAAAAAGAGATCCAAAAAATTAAAAAAATAGACCGGCAAAAAATTCCTGCTGGCTTGGATTTCAAATTGATCCCAGGCCTAACAGCAGAAGTGATGGAAAAACTAAGCAGGTTCAGGCCAAAAACCCTAGGGGAGGCAAAGAAAATATCAGGAATGACCCCGGCCGCTGTTCTCAACCTCCATATTTATATTCAAGTTCATGCCAACAAAGAGAAAAAAAATAAACAGAAGTGAGTGTAATTTCATCGCAATTATGATAAATTAGGAACTTGGAATATTGAACATGCATTGTTCACAAATCGAAGGAACAGTTCTTTTTTTTAGAGAGAGCTCGTGAGCGATGTTTCACGTGGAACACAAGAAAATATGAACAATATCATAGCCATAGCCAATCAAAAAGGAGGCGTCGGGAAAACAACGACCGCCATAAATCTGGGTGCCTCTCTAGCCTTAAAAAACAAGCGTGTCCTTATCGTGGATTTTGATCCCCAGGGCATGGCTACAGCAGGCATGGGGATTGAAAAAAAAGAGAAACAAGGCATTTATCCTGCTCTCATGGACGGAACAGACCTTATGGATCAAATCATCCCCTATGAATTAAATAACCTTTATGTGTGTCCGGCTTCCCCAGAATTATCAGGATTCGAAGCAGAAATCTACTCCGCAAGCAACAGAGAAAAAAGGCTTTTTTCAGCTTTACAAAAAATAAAAAACCGGTTCAACTTCATATTCATAGACTGCCCTCCGTCTCTGGGCTTTCTCACCATCAATGCCCTTACGGCTGCTGATTCCATCTTGATTCCTGTGCAAACAGAATTTTTCTGTATGGAAGGAATACCGGAGCTTTTACAGACTCTGGACGAGATCCGCTCCCATCTCAACCCGATGCTCAGGATAGAAGGAATCGTGCTCACCATGTACGACGAAAGAACCAATCTCTCCAAACAAGTAGCGAATGAAATTCGGAAATCTCTTGAAGAAATCGTCTATGAAGTGATCATACCAAGAACCGTTAAACTCGCAGAGGCACCGAGTTTTGGAAAGCCCATTCTGCTTTATGATATCAAATCAAAAGGGGCCCAATCTTACTTAAATTTAGCTCAGGAGTTGCTAAAAAGATGAAAAAGAAAGCATTAGGGAAGGGATTAAAGGCATTTTTACCAGAAGACTACGGGATTTTGAAAGAAGAAAAATTTGTGGAAATGGACATTGAAAAATTGAAACCAAATTTTAATCAGCCCAGAAAAAATTTTGACCCTCAATCCATAGAAGAGCTGGCGAACTCCATTAAACAAGCAGGCATGCTCCAGCCTGTTGTTGCCGTTCCGGAAGAAGGTCATTATAAGATAATCTTAGGCGAGAGAAGATGGAGAGCCGCTCAAAAGGCCGGGCTAAAAAAAATCCCTGTTCTTGTAAGGCTCATGAAAGCTGACCATCAAATCGAAGCCTCTCTTGTGGAAAACCTCCAGAGAGAAGACTTGAATCCCATGGAAATAGCTGAAGCCTATCACAGGTTAGCAGAAGAACTCGGATACACTCAGGAAGAGATTTCCGAAAAAGTGGGAAAAGACCGCGCCTCTGTAGCCAATTACATGCGGCTTCTCAAACTCCCTCCCAGTATTCAAAAATTGCTTTCCAACGGTGACCTCACTATGGGGCATGCAAGGGCTCTCATCTCTGTAGACGACCCTGAACTCCAGGTCAAACTTGCCAAAAAAATCATCGCCAAAAAACTGACCGTTCGAAAAATAGAAAAACTCGTCTCACAGACAAAAAAAGAGCCAGAGGAAAAAAGCTCCCAGCCTATGGATCCGGACTTGAAGGCCTTTAAAGACGAGCTGATTGAGATTTTAGGCACCAAAGTGGACATTTCCGGGACTGCGGATAAGGGAACTTTAAAAATCAGCTATTTTTCTCTGGATGAACTCAATAGAATATACGAAATCATAAAAGGAGACCATCAATGAAAGACAAAAAACAAGAATTAGAGGAAACAAAAATATCCGGTTTTTTTGACAAAAACACGACATTCAAAGGAGATCTGGAATTTAAAGGCTCCTTCAGAATAGACGGTCGGTTCAAAGGAAATATCAATTCCGAATCAAATTTGATAATAGGCGACAATGGAAAAGTAGAAGCGGATATCAAAATCGGATCAACATCAGTCAGTGGCGAAGTGAAGGGCACCATCCAGGCAAAAGAAAAAGTCGAGATCCATTCAAACGGAAAGATCACCGGCACGATCATCACTCCAAAGCTTATTGTGGAAGAAGGAGCGTTTCTTGAAGCCAACTGCCAGACGACCGATAAAATGCCACAGGCTCCTCCCCTAAAGTCGACCCAGGACAAAAACGACAGAAAAGATATGAAGATAGAACAAAAGGAGGAACAAAAGACTTGAGAAAAGCCTTAGGTGTTATACCTGCGAGGTACGGTTCCGAAAGATTTCCGGGGAAAGCGCTCGCTTCGGTAAACGGCAGGCCTCTGATCGAACATGTCTATAAAAGAGCCCGGCAAGCCACTTGCCTCAGCCGGGTCATTATAGCTACGGATGATGAAAGAATACACACGCAATGCAGTGAATTCGGAGCTGAGGTCAAAATGACCTCACCTTCCCATCAAACGGGAACAGAACGGGTCTCAGAAGTAGCTGAAGAACTGGATAGTCCCATCATAATAAGCATTCAGGGTGATGAACCTCTGATTGCTCCGAAGATGATTGAGAGCCTTGTCACAATACTTCAGGAGGACGCAGTCCTTATGGCCACCCTGCGCCAAAAAAATAACGATCTGAAATATCTTCATGACAAAAACACCGTGAAAATAGTTATAGACCGTGAAGAAAACGCCCTTTACTTTTCACGCTCTCCCATACCTTTTTCTCCTCCCGGTTTTTTCTGGCATCACATCGGAGTCTACGGGTTCCAAAAAGAGTTTTTAATGGCATACAAAAATCTACCTGCTTCCTCTCTGGAAAAATCAGAAGGACTGGAACAGCTGCGGGCCTTAGAAAATGGCTTTAAGATAAAAACAGTGGAAACACACCACCCCACTCTCAGTGTTAATGTGCCCGAAGATATCACCAGAATCGAGGCATTGCTTAACAAAACAGAAAATAATGAGTAAATTTATTTTTATCACAGGAGGCGTTCTATCAGCCTTAGGCAAAGGAATCGCTGCCGCTTCCATAGGAAAGCTTTTGGAAAGCCACGGATACAATATAACCATTAAAAAATTTGACCCATATCTTAATGTGGACCCGGGGACCATGAATCCTTTCCAGCATGGAGAAGTATATGTCACGGATGACGGAGCCGAGACCGACCTCGACCTCGGGCACTATGAACGCTTCACCTCAACAAACACCTCTCAAGCTCACAACTGGACGGCGGGCCGGATATACGCATCCATACTCAAAAAAGAACGGCAGGGAAAATTCCTTGGAAAAACGGTCCAGGTTATTCCTCACATGACCAATGAGATCAAAGATGCTTTTCGCTCTGCCTCTGGAAAAAATGATATTGTGATCATTGAGATAGGTGGAACAGTCGGGGATATCGAAAGCCAGCCCTTTCTGGAGGCCACACGTCAAATGAGACTCGAACATGGAGAAGACAAGACTCTTTTCATACACCTGACCCTTGTCCCTTATTTAAAGACATCAAAAGAGTTGAAAACAAAGCCGACCCAGCACAGTGTCCGTGAGCTGAGAGCCATTGGTATCCAGCCTGATATTCTTCTCTGTAGAACAGACAGACCCCTCAGTAACAAAATCAAGAATAAAATATCCCTGTTCACAAACGTCCCCTTTGAGGCTGTTATTACAGCCAAAGATGTCGATATTATATATGAGATCCCCTTGCTGTTCGCAAAAGAAAAACTGGATGAGATCATTCTGAACAAACTCAAAATGCCGGTCAACAGCCGTAAGCTTGATGATTGGGAAGAAATGGTTGAAAAAATGAAGTCACCAAAGGACGAAGTCAATATCTCCCTGGTAGGAAAATACTCTGGCCTGCCCGACTCATATCTCAGTCTCAATCAGGCTCTCTATCACGCCGGCACAGCTCACCAGCTGAAAATCAACATATCCTGGATTGAAGCTGAAGAAATCGAGAAAGACTCTCCGGAAGACAAATTAAAAAACACAGATGGTATCCTTGTCCCCGGAGGATTCGGTATCAGGGGTATTGAAGGTAAAATCAAAACCATCACGTATGCGCGAACGAAAAGGATACCTTACTTTGGAATATGCCTGGGGATGCAGTGTGCTGTCATTGAATTTGCAAGAAATATCGCAGGGCTTACGAAAGCAAACAGCACAGAATTTGACCCAAACACTTCCCATAAAATATTTTTTAAATGGAGAGAACTCAAGGGGGTCAGGGACTTGGGCGGCACCATGAGATTGGGAAAATTCCTCTGCCGCCTCAATAAAGGCTCTCTTGCAGCCACAGCCTATGACAAGACCAGTGTTTACGAGCGTCACCGGCACAGATATGAATTCAATCCGGATTATGAAAAAATCTTATCAGACAAAGGTCTTGTTATATCAGGGAAAAATCCAAAACACGACCTTGTCGAGGTCATAGAGATCAGAAACCATCCCTGGTTTCTCGGGTGTCAGTTCCATCCTGAATTCAAATCCAAACCTCTCAATCCACACCCGATCTTTAAATCTTTCATTGGAGCCAGCTATGCCTATCGTACAAAAAGAAATCAAAGTCAATAAAGATATGCATATAGGAGGGTTCAATTCTCTCTTCTTGATTGCAGGTCCCTGTGTGATCGAAAGTGAAGACCACGCTTTTTTCATGGCAGCGGAGATAAAGAAGATATGTCAGGAACTGAAAATCCCCTTTATTTTTAAATCCTCTTTTGATAAAGCTAACCGCTCTTCTATCGACTCATACAGAGGGCCTGGCCTCAAACAGGGCTTGAAAATCCTGAATGGAATTAAAAAAGACCTCTCAATCCCCGTGCTGTCAGACATACATGAAACATGGCAGGCGGAAAAAGCAGCTGAAGTCCTGGACATCATTCAAATCCCCGCCTTCCTGTGCCGGCAGAGTGATTTGATCACTGAAGCCGCCCGAACCGGAAAGCCTTTGAACATAAAAAAAGGACAGTTCTTATCGCCGCCTGAAATGAAAAATGTCATTGATAAGATCCTCCAGCAAGAAAATGATGACATCATACTGACGGAAAGGGGCACCTGTTTTGGGTATAATAATCTCGTTTTTGATGTCCGGTCGATCCCGATCATGAAAAAGTGGGGATTCCCTGTTGTTATCGATGCCTCTCATGCGGTTCAAAAACCCGGAGGAAAAGGGCAGTCTTCCGGGGGAGAAGCAGAGTTCATTCCCTCCATTGCCAAAGCCGGTGTCAGCGTAGGGGCTGACGGTGTGTTCATCGAGGTTCATGACAGCCCTGCCAAAGCTCTCTCTGACAAGTCTAACTCATTGATATTAAAGGAGTTAAGGGTTTTTTTAAAATCCCTTCTTAACATAAGAAAAGCGGTGATCCAAAAAAACAACTCATGATTCACGAACAGAGGTGATGATGAAAAAAAGCGACATAATAAAAACAGGTCAAAATGTCATACAGAGCGAAGCCCTGGCGCTGAACAAGCTTGCCGCAACCATAGACGAAAACTTCGTCAAAGCCGTTATGCTTCTCTCTGATATCCAAGGGAGGGTCATTGTCACAGGGATCGGAAAATCGGGTCTTATCGGACGCAAAATCGCCGCTACGCTTTCAAGCTGCGGCACTCCTTCCATGTTCCTCCACCCCGTTGAAGCAGGCCATGGTGACCTGGGGATGATCGTTAAGAATGACGTCATCATTGCCATCTCCTACTCCGGGAACACAAAAGAAATCATCCCTATACTTGATTTTGTTAAAAGGATAGGCATAAAACTCATTGGTATTACGGGGAACAAACATTCCAAACTCGCAAAGTACAGTGATATTCTGCTCGAAGCGAAAGTCGACAAAGAGGCTGAACCAGATAATGTCGTCCCCACTTCAAGCTCTACGGCTGCGCTGGCGATCGGAGACGCCCTGGCCATCACTCTTATGAACATCAAAAACTTTAACAGGCACGATTTCGCATCTTTCCATCCCAGAGGAGAATTAGGGAAAAAACTGCTGAAAGTTAAGAATCTCATGCACAAGGGTCAGCAGATCCCTTCCGTCCAAAAACACACCTCCATGAGTCAAGTCCTTAAGGAAATGACAGAGAAACACCTGGGGGTTACCTGTGTCATTGATGCGAACGGCACATTAGAAGGGATTATCACAGACGGAGACCTGAGAAGGAACATGCAGGATTTCGGAAAGGATATTTTCCATAAGACCGCTGAAGACTGCATGACGCCCAAACCCCTGGCTGTTAACAAGGAAGCTCTGGCAACAGAAGCCCTGAATATCATGGAGTCAAACAAGGTCACGTCTCTCCTCATCCAAAACAAAGAAGGGAAGATCGAAGGCATCATCCACCTCCATGACCTGTGGCGAACGGAAATGTTCTAATGGATGCGAAAGAAAAAGCCCGCCAGATCAAAATGATCCTTATGGATGTGGACGGAACTATGACAAACGGTTCTCTGTACATCCTTCAAAACGGCGAAGAGGTCAAATCTTATAATGTAAGAGACGGACTGGGTATTCTCCTGGCCGATCTGGCCGGGTTTAAAACAGGAATCATAACCGGAAAAACTTCAAAAGCTTTGGAACTGAGGGCTCAAAAGCTCAGGATCTCAGAACTTCACCAGGGCATCATCCATAAGAAAAAGGTTTTTCTGGAAATAAAAGAAAAGCATAAGCTCAAAGATGTAGAAATTGCGTATATCGGAGATGACATGGGAGACCTTGAGGTTATACGGGCAGTGGGACTGGCTGGAGCTGTCGCAGATGCCCATCCCCTGATCAAAGAGAATTCTGATTATATTTGCAGTCAAAAAGGAGGCAGTGGTGCTGTAAGAGAATTCATTGAATTCATCCTTACCGCTCAAAACAAATGGGGTTTGATCAAAGATAAAATCAATGACCTGAAAATAGGAACCGAGGAATAAGGAACGAGGACCAAAGGAGGGAAACACATGACCATCAAACCTGAAATATTCAGACAGTATGATATCAGAGGCATCGTGGACCAGGACCTTACAAAGGAAACAGTGATCCTGCTGGGTAAAGGAATCGGGACTCTTTTCAGAAGACACGAAAGGACCGAGGTGGCCGTGGGAAGAGACTGCCGTTTAAGCTCTCCCTTGTTTTTTGAGTATCTTTCCGAAGGCCTCACATCCACGGGGTGTAATGTGATATCCCTGGGAACTGTCCCGACTCCTTTGCTGTACTTCAGCATCTTCAGAAAAAAGCTGCAGGCAGGCGTCATGATCACAGGGTCCCACAATCCTCCCGAATTTAACGGGTTTAAAATCATGCTGGGACAAGACACTCTGTACGGAGAAAAAATCACAAGCATATACAAGCTCATAAAAAACAAAGATTTTATTGAAGACAAGCCCGGAAAGAAAACAAATCTTGACATCAACAAAGAGTATGAAGATTTTGTGGTGAACAACATCGATATCAATAAGAAGGTGAAGGTCGTGATAGACGCAGGAAACGGGACCGGAGGGCCGGTAGCCGTGCCTCTTTTTAAGAGACTGGGATGTGAGGTGACGGAACTTTACTGTGAAATGGACGGCCACTTCCCCAATCACCACCCTGACCCCACCCTGCCGGAAGCCCTGGAAGACCTGATCAAAAAAGTCAGGGAAACCAAGGCTGACCTGGGTATATCTTATGACGGAGACAGCGACCGGATAGGCGTGATCGATGACAAAGGGAACATTATATGGGGCGACAAGCTGATGATACTGCTCTGCCGCGATATCCTTCCTTCAAATCCGGGAGCCCCGGTTATTTCCGAGGTCAAAGCATCCCAACTCCTCTATGATGAGATCAAAAAACTCGGGGGACGTCCCATTATGTGGAAAACAGGCCATTCTTTGATCAAGAAAAAAATCAAGGAAGAAAAGGCCATTCTCGCAGGTGAGATGAGCGGCCATATCTTCTTTGCCGACCGTTTCTTCGGATATGATGACGCCATATACTCTTCAGCACGTGTCGCTGAAATCGTATCTCGAAGCGATAAAAACCTGTCAGATATGCTCTCCGACCTGCCGCAGACTTTCACAACCCCTGAAATCCGGATCTACGCCTCAGACAAGGTCAAATTTAAAATCGTGGAAGAAGTCAAAAAAGATCTTTCCAAAAAGCATAAAGTCATTGATATAGATGGAGTGAGAGCCCTTTTCCCGAATGGTTGGGGTCTGGTCAGGGCATCGAACACCCAGGGGGCTCTGGTGCTGAGATTTGAAGCTAAAACCGAACAGGGCCTAAAATCAATACGAACAGAAATCGAAAAAACAATAGAAAAAGCCATCCGGAGAATCAGTGAGTCTTGAGCCTAATAAAAATAATAATTCTCGGCATAATCCAGGGAATAACAGAGTTTTTCCCCGTAAGCAGTTCAGGTCATCTGGTTCTGGCCCAGAACCTCTTAGGGCTTAAAGAGCCCCAGCTTCTGGTTGACGTGATGCTTCACTTCGGGACTATTCTATCGCTCTTTGTGTTTCTTCGGAAAGAAATCAAAGATATCCTGCTAAGCCTCTGGGAATTCTGCAAAAAACCTTCCCTAAAGACCAAAGACCCGAATATGGTTCTGGTCCTTTCCCTTATTGTGGCTTCTATCCCTACATTTTTAATGGGCTACTTCTCCAGCGGCCTTTTTGAATCTTTGTTTGAATCTCCCAGATCTGTGTCCGGAGCTCTTTTCATCACAGCCCTGTTTTTGTTCTTCACAAAATTCGCCAGGCAAAAGAAGATAAGGCGTCCCCTTCATCCGTTCCTTATCGGAGTGCTTCAAGGGATCGCTATCGTACCAGGCTTCTCCCGTTCGGGTTTAACCATAGGAGGTGCGCTCTATCTGGGATGGGAGAGGGAAAAGGCTGCCCGGTTCTCCTTTCTGCTTTCCATACCTGCCATCTTAGGGGCTTCTGTTTTTCAGCTGCAAAAAACTGTCATCTCTGCCCAGCCCTGGGGGATCATAATCATAGGCATTTTAGCTGCAGCCCTTACAGGTTATTTTGCGCTTGTTTTCCTGACTGAGATCATCAATAAAGGCAAGTTTTATGTGTTCTCGTTTTACTTAGCGGCTGCAGCTGTATTGGGATTTATTCTAACGATGTACGCATAATAAAGAGGAGGGAAAAATGAATATCAGCGCGGTTGTCATTGCAGGCGGTGTAGGAAGCCGGTTCTGGCCTTTAAGCAGAAAAGAAAAACCAAAGCAGTTTCTCCCTATCATAAGTGATAAAACAATGATCGAAGAGACCATCCAGAGAATTTCCTCCAAAATACCCTCTTCAAATATATACACCATAGCCAACAGCAAACAAACCAGGGCTTTAGCTGGCCTTCTTCCAAAAATACCGAAAAAGAATCTTCTTGTGGAACCAGAAGGGAAGAACACGGCTCCCTGCCTTCTTCTTGCCACAGCCCATATTTATTTGAAAGACCCGGAATCCGTGATTACGATTCTTCCTGCAGACCATCTGATAAAAGATCCGGCCTCTTTTTTAAAAAAATTGGAGGCGGCTGCAGAGGCTGCTGATAAAAGCAGATGTCTCATCACCTTTGGCATCCCTCCTTCCTACCCCTCCACAGGTTACGGATACATCCGGTTTTCCAAAAAAAGCCCGCTCTTCTTTTCAGAGGAAGAGTTTTTTAAAGTCAAAGAATTCAAAGAAAAACCCGATCATGATACAGCAGTGAGCTTCATTAAATCAGGCACGTACTTCTGGAACTCGGGCATGTTTATCTGGAAAGCACATGTTTTCGCTTCAAACCTCAAAAAATACGCACCGGATATGTATCCCTACTGGCAAAAGATGCTGGATGCGCTCAAAAACAACGATAAAATCAGGTTAAAAGACATTTTCCGTGAGATCCCCTCTATCTCCATAGACTATGCGCTCATGGAAAAGAGCCGGGATGTCCTTATGAGCAAAGGCGACTTTGGATGGTCTGATGTGGGGTCATGGTCCTCTCTTTGTGAAATATGGAAAAAGGACTCCGACAACAATGCCTTAAGGGGAGAGACCATCACGATTGACACGAAAAACTGCCTTCTGCATAACCCCCGAAAGCTCACCGCCTTGATAGGGCTCAGGGACCTGATGATTGTCAACACAGAGGACGCTCTTCTTATCTGCAGGAAGGATATGGATCAAAAGGTCAAACAAGTGGTGAACACTCTTAAGAAAAAAGGGATAAAAAAATACCTGTAAACAGAAGGGGCTGTTTATTCAGCTTTCTCAATCCCGCAGTAGTAATATTTGTCCAGGCCATACTCTTCGGTCAAAGGGCATTCTCCGCAGATACAGCCCTTTTTTTCAAACTCGCAAGAACTTTTTCCCCGGGCGCAGTACAGTCCTTCTGATTTTTCTTTCATGCACTCGTTGTATGAAGGACACTGACCGCAAATACATTTTTGTAGACTTTCTTTGGTGTCACTGACTTTTGGCATGATACATCATCCCTCCTTTTTATTTTCTCTATTCTATCCTATTTTTGCTTTTATGTAAAAATTCACTCTTCAGCTTAAGTATCCCTGTTTCCTTTATCAATTTTTTTTCTAAAAAGGGATGGATATGGGAAAAGGCATCCCGTATTCTTTCCCTTCAGAAAAAAATCCGACCCATTCAATTTTTTTAATTGACGGAAAGCGTTTCATAAATGTAATATGGTCATTAAAGTCGCTCACAAAAAAAATATATATACAACCATCATGATGAAGGTAAAGGAGGAACCGTGTTAAAAGAGCATCCTAAAGGTCTGTTTGTTGCTTTTTTTACCAACATGGGAGAGCGTTTTGGCTTCTACACCATGCTGGCTATTTTTGTCTTTTATATCCAGGCGAAATTCGGCTATACCGCCACCCAAGCCGGTGTTGTTTACGGGGCATTTCTCTTTGGCATCTATTTTTTCCCATTAATAGGAGGCTGGCTGGCTGACCGGGTCATGGGATACGGGAAAACCATAACCCTGGGCACCATTCTGATGATCCTGGGATACGGCCTTATGGCTCTGCCGGGATTTGGTCCGGCGCTTCTTTTTCTAGCCCTGGGTATTATCTGCGTGGGAACCGGATTCTTTAAAGGAAATCTCCAGGCCCTTGTGGGGAATCTCTATGATGATCCCAAATATGAAAGCAAACGTGACTATGCCTTTAACATTTTCTATATGGGCATCAATGTGGGCGCCTTCTTCGCTCCCCATGCGGCTACGGGAATTAGCAACTGGATCTTAGGAAAATCCGGACTGACCTATAATGCCAGAATCCCAGCCCTGGCCCATCAGTTTCTTGACGGGGCCCTCACAGATACTTCAGAGCTTCTTTCTTTGGCCAAAGCCCAAGTGGGTAGTGCCTTCACGGATCTGGCTTCCTTCTCCCAAATGTACATAGAAACGCTGAGCAAATCTTACAACGCGGCTTTTGCTATCACAGCTGTGAGCATCGTGGTCTCTTTGCTGATATTCGTGAGCTTTAAAAAATACTACAAACACGCTGATCTAACTGAAAAACAAAAAGAAAAATCCGAGGAACTCAAAGATAAAATGATCGTATTGACCAAACAGCAAATCAGAGACCGGCTTTTTGCCCTGTTCTTTGTTTTCTTTGTGGTCATTTTCTTCTGGATGAGCTTCCACCAGAACGGCTTTACCCTCAGCATGTTTGCCAGAGACTACACGGTCAGCGAAGTCAGCCGGGTCACGTATACGTTTTTTAACCTTGGATCGTTTCTCCCCCTTCTTGCAGCTATCATCGGACTGGCTCTCCTCGTGAGAAAAGCAACAAAATCCTCAACCAAAATCATAGGGCTTGTTCTTTTTGCCGGAGGCGGGCTCGTGACCTATCTTGTGGTAAAAGGATACGATCTAAGCATGGCTATAAGCCCCCAGCTCTTCCAGCATTTCAATCCTATCTTTATCGTGTTTCTGACTCCTGTTGTGATTGCTTTCTTCAGCTTCCTCCAAAAACGGAAAAAAGAACCCAGTACTCCCAAAAAAATCGGTATTGGTATGATCATAACAGCCTTTTCCTTTGGGATCATGCTCATCGCCTCCAGAGGACTGCCCTCACCGGCCGAACTCCAAGGTAGCGTCTCCCCTATGCTCATCTCTCCTTACTGGCTGATCGCCACCTACTTTTCCGTTACCATAGCCGAACTCTGTCTCTCACCGATGGGCATCTCTTTTGTCTCCAAAGTCAGCCCCCCTAAATATAAGGGAACCATGCAGGGCGGATGGCTGGCTGCCACGGCCATAGGAAACGCTTTGGCCGGTTTCATCGGGTATTTCTGGGACAGATGGGAAGTCTGGCAGTTCTTCCTGCTCTTGATCGTGATGTGCCTCCTTTCAGCCACCCTTATTTTTTCGGTCATGAAAAAGCTGGAAAAGGCATCAGAATCATAAATCCGGGGATCAAGTAATGACACAGCGAACACTTCCTGCGCTGTTTAAAAACAGTGTGCAAAAATTCGGCAGTAACGTCCTGCTGTGGGAAAAAAAAGGCACAACGTATAAAGGCCTCTCTTATTCTGAAGCGGAAAAATGTGTCTGTGATTTTTCAGCCGGGCTGATAAGCCTCGGCTTAACAAAGGGAGACCGGGCCGCATTGATATCAGAGGGAAGGAACGACTGGGTCCTCAGCGAACTGGGGATCCTTTTTGCAGGCGCTGTAAATGTGCCTATCTCTATTAAAATCAATGACCTGGCAGACCTTAAATTCAGACTGGCTCACTCGGGATGCAAAATAGTCATCGTATCCAAGTCCCAGGCAGTTAAAATCAGGGAGATAAAAAAAGACCTTCCCGACCTTGAAAAAATCATCATTCTGGATAAGATGGACAAATGGGAGCCCGAAGAAATCCACAAAGATAAGGTCCTGTCCAGAGGTCAAAAATATCTCGAATCGCACAAAAATGATTTCGAGGCCGTCTGGCAGTCCCTTAAAGAAAATGATTACGCCAATATTTGCTACACATCCGGGACCACGGCCGACCCGAAAGGCATCCTTCTCACTCATAGAAATTATACAGCGAACATCGAACAATCCAATTCCCTCGTATCATGCCCCGAAACATACGTCACCCTGCTCATCCTTCCATGGGACCATGCTTTCGCCCATACCTGCGGGATCTACACCATGATGAAAAACGGAGCCAGTCTGGCCTCGGTGGAACAGGGCCAAACCGCGCTGGAAACACTCAGGAACATACCCAAAAACATAAAGGAGATAAAGCCGACCATACTGCTGAGCGTCCCGGCTCTTGCAAAAAATTTCCGCAGGAATATTGAGAACGCCATAAGAAAAAAAGGAGCTAAAACCGAATCTCTCTTCAATAAAGCATTAAAAACGGCCTATGACTACAACGCCGACGGCTGGAACAAGGGAAAAGGACTTAAAAGAAAACTAAAAAAACCCGTGCTTGTACTCTATGACAAACTTATCTTCAAAAAGATTCGACAGAACTTCGGTGGGAGACTGGAATTCTTTGTGGGCGGCGGCGCTCTCCTGGACATCGAGCTTCAAAAATTCTTCTATGCCATAGGGGTTCCCATGTTCCAGGGATACGGCCTTACCGAAGCCGCGCCTGTGATCTCCTCCAATTCATCTGTCGTGCACAAACTCGGCTCCTCAGGAAAGGTGGCGGATAATCTGGAACTGGAAATTAGAGACGATAACGGACATCCCCTCCCCACGGGAGAAAAAGGAGAGATCACGGTCAAAGGCCAAAATGTCATGGCCGGCTACTGGAAAAACCAAGAAGCCACTGATGAAGCGCTCAAAGACGGGTGGCTTTACACAGGAGACCTGGGATATCTTGATAAAGACGGCTTTTTGTATGTCCTGGGAAGGAAAAAAAGCCTTCTTATCGGAGACGATGCTGAAAAATACAGCCCAGAGGGGATAGAAGAGGCCATCACGGACAATTCTGAGTTCATAGACCAGATGATGCTTTACAACAGCCAGTGCCCTTATACGGTCGCGCTTATCGTTCCCAATAAAGAAGCGCTGCTCAGGTGGCTGAAAAAACAAAACCTGTCCGGTAAGACAACAGAGGGGCAGGATACGGTCTTGAAACTCATCCAGCAGCAAATCGATGCTTTCACAACAGGGGGAGAACATGAAGGCATGTTTCCCCAGAGATGGCTTCCTTCTGCTGTGGCGGTCCTGGGAGAGGCGTTTACGGAAGAAAACCAAATGCTCAATTCAACCCTCAAAATGGTGCGCCGCAAGATCGCTGAATTCTACAAGAACAGGATCGACTTCCTGTACTCGCCCGAAGGAAAGAATATCTGCAACCATCAAAACAGGACCATTGTATCCCGCTTTTAAGCTATGGGGGACGCTCCATAAGGTACCACCCTATATTACTTATTATTTCTTTCTTTACTCAAAAACAAGTTTGTATTTGACAAGCTGGGGGTTAATTTCTTCAGATAACACCGCAGCATACAAATGATTATCATTATCGATCATCACATCGCCCATGCCGATGTGTTCTCCTTTTTCAACATCCGAAATTATATTTGGCATTTTATATCTTGAGATCAGATTCAAATCCAAGTCATAAATATCGGTATAAAAGAAATCTTGCTCAGGATTAAATAGGGAACAACCAATTGATTATCTCTGTTAATGCTCACATCCAATACTATCCCCGTCGAGTGACTTGGGTAAGTACGCATGGAAGTCCCTATTTTTCCAGAGACATATTCAACATGATGATGCGTATCAAATTCGACATCGCCCATAATGTCTTTCAATACCTTTCCTTTGGCATCATACTTGATGAGACGATACGGATAAGGTTGCGAATATATTATTTCGTTTTGGTTTGTCGCAACTAATTTATTACCATCGTAGGTATACCATATACGCCACCAGTCAGGATGAGGAAGCTTGCTAATTCGTTTTAATTGATTCATTGCCGGCTCAACAAAAATTCCGAAAGAACTGTCGACTTTTCCCAATGTACGGGAAATATGAATGGGCTTATGGTTTTCTTCAAGATAAAGGCTTGAAAGATAATAGATGTTATTGAGTAAAACAATGTCACTAAAATAACCTGACGATTTTCCTAAAAATAAAAATTTTATTTTTCCTGCAAATAAAAATTTCCCCTCAAGGTTATAGACATTTATTCTCCGTTGTCTGTTATCGATCACATAAATATTTCCGTCAGAAAGGATTTTAATTTTTGAGGTTTCATTCGAAAGTTCGCCCGGGCCCTGTCCTCGCCTTCCGAAGCTAAAGAGAAATTTTCCTTCTTTGGAAAAGCACTGAATCCTGCTGTTCCCGGCATCCAGAATGTAAATTCGGCCATTTTTATCTACTGTAAATGAGCGAAGCTTATAGAAATCTTCATTCGGCTTATTGGAGCCTAGTTTGAAGACAAGTTCAGCTCTGAGGGGCTTTTCTAAAATTTGAGTATCAGGTAAGGACGGAATAAGCGGCCCTTCAGCAAGGGCATATCCGCACAATATCACCAAAATAATAAAAAATTTGCATTGGATTTTTTTTCTATTCACAATTACCCCCCTTCAACAAAGAACTTTCACTGCCCCTCCTGTTGTTTTGTTTCTTCAAACACATAACTCATAATAAAAAAGTGAGGGATAAATTTTACAGTATCATCATCAAGATCTGGGGACATTTCAGGAAGACTGCAGAACCGAGGCACTTTTTTCCCATCGATAATTTCATCCCATTCAGAGCCATAGAAAAGTAATGGGATTTTTTTGCCTATTTTAAAATCTGATTTCGCAAACGGAACCCAATAATGTTTTCTTTGAAATTCTTCATCTATATTCAAAACAGAATATTTACCAAACTTTTCTGTCGAAAACATCAAAAATATTTGATCAAATGAGTTGTTGGTCACTTTTGAGATAACTCTTAGGTGATTGATGTATTTCTTTTCAATATTTCCCTCTTTAGTTTGTTGCTGATAGTCAATAAGACGTTTTACTTCTGTATAAGAGTTGATGAGATTTCCTTTACCAGCATATTCATCAACGATGACTTTTAAAGTATAATTTCGATCAACTTTTTCTAAATCCAAATGGATGATATCAATCCCTGCTAAACTAAGGGCATCTATCAGATCTTTTTTAGAAACATCATCGTGGTTTTTTAGAAATTGAGAGTTAGTGAGATTTGTGAGAAATATTAAAGACAGTGTTAGGTAAGTGAGCCTTTTTAATAATTTCATGTTAGTTCCCCCTTTCTCAGTATAATATACCATTCCTTTTAGAAAATGGATTTATTACTTCCAAGTAACTGTGTAGGAAGTGAACTTTTTATAGCCGCTCTCTTCCTCATAAATGCAGTAGAGGCGGTTATTTTTCATCCGGGCAAAAAGACTGTCACTGTTGTGATGGATCTTTAGGCTCTTTTTCCCGATAAAGAGGCCATCCTCATTGAAAATGTCATACACATACTCACCTGGGTTTTCTCCTTTCTCATAAGTCATGACAAAAAGCCTTGCTTTGGGGTCAGTGAAAAAGGAATGAAAAGGAGGGAAATATTTGGGAAAATAAATTTTATCTTTATAATCTTCCATGTTTTTGTAAATCTCTAAATACCTTTCTTTATATTCATTAGTGAGAGGGACAGGTTTATACTCCTTTTTAATCTTTCTTATTAATTGGCCTTCGAGATCATAGACATTGATGACATAACCTAGTTCTTGTTTACCAGTAAAAATTTTATCTCCAGAAAGAGCCCAGGAAAACATGTAATAAATTCCATTTATCTTCTCCTCCCATATGCTCGGTATTTTCCTGAAACCTAGTTCTTTTATCTTTTTGAAATCATGGCTGAATAGGCTGAGAGGCATTTCATAGGAGGGCCCACCGCGGTTTTCATAGGCAAGATAACTCCCGTTGGGCAGAGGAATCACAGCCAACAGCATGAGCTTTGAATCCAGCTTTTCCTCTCTAATAAAATCACCTTCCAGATTGAAGTAGACTAGTTTACGCCTGTAATAATTTGTTACTACGATCTGGTCCTCGTTACAGATAGTGAGAAATAAGGGAGGAAAGCGACGAGAGATCAGTTCTCCAGGACCCTGCCCTCTGTGTCCGAAAGAGGTAATGAAATTTCCTTGTTTATCAAATTTGAATATAGTGTCTCCTTTGCCCATAGGACTCACCAGATAGACATGTCCTTGTGGATCAACATCAAAGTAATTTCCAATATCCACCAGTCCTAACTCGGTTGTGGTATCTTTTTTTGTATCGATTGAAAATTCTTTTCTTAGTTCGATGGTTGTTGGTTGTCCTGTGATTTTATGAGGCTCCGTATAATTAACAACCACTTCCATTCCCTCTTCTGTAATTCTTTTTGCTTTCTCCTGTTTTTGGCTGCAGTTTAAACACAAGAAAAGAATTAAAAAACTAGTCATAAATTTTTTCATTTCCAAAATATTAAGGATCCCTGATCTTATCCTCTCTCCCCTATTCATGCGACTTCATCGCTATCATACAATTGACGATAAAAAAATGCATGAAAAAAGACCGATTAAATTATTTGAATTAACTTCTTAATAGATTTTCTTATTGGTTCCTCCCATACATTGACTCATCAACTTAAAACTCATTTTACTATGAAATAATGAAAATGAAAATTATGAAATAAACAAAATATTAAATTTCTGATTAACGACTTAAAACAGAAGGGAACGCTCCATAAGGTACCGCCCTATATTACTTAACCCGTTGGTTATTAAATTTATTCTCAATTGTCTCCCTTTAGAATATTTCCATTTAATACACCACCGCCATTCTGCGGCCGTAAGTCCGTAGATGAGTGGGTTCCGATGAAGTCGGACAAGGGAAGCTTGCATTCTGTAGTAAATCCTGTACGTAAGGGCTGGGTTCTAGACTAGAGTGGTACCTTATGGGATGTCCCCGATCCTGATTGGGTTTCTTGTTGACCGGTCAATTATTTTATATGTATGATGGATTATGAAGTCACTTAGAGGGCGGAAATTTGATGAAATTAATCGAAAATCAACAGCGACAAAAAAAAATCCAAATTCCTATCCTTAAACAAGGAAGCTCCGGGATTCGGGATACGCTTTCGTCCTTGCCGAAGGAGTACGAACGATGAAGGTCAAACACACGATGCTCCTGGCGCTCGGCCTGGCAGCCGTCCTGGCCGTTCCCGTCTGCGCTGCCGATAACATCCCCGATAAGGCCGCCTTCATCGTCGCCCGCCGCCTCCTCGAAGCTAAGGGCGTCGACTTGGCGAGCCACAGCCTCGCCCGGGACAACCTCGCTTACGCCCTCATCCAGGGAGCGAAGCTCAAACGAATCAGGGCCCTGCTGGACGAGAACCCGACCCCGTCGGACGAAGCCGTCCTCGAGCATGTCCGCACGGAGCGGTGGAAGGCCAAGGTCGCCCGCGACCTGAAGTGGCACGCCTCCAACGCCGACATCGCCGCCCGGCTTCGGATCATCGACTCGGCCTTCACCCGATTCACGTCCGAGATCGATGCCAGGGCTGCAGGGGCTCCGTACTCCTTCATTCTCACAGGCAGCATAGTCAAAGGCCATTTCTCGGCCCGCTCGGACATCGACCTGATCATCAACACCAAGAACGACGCTCTGGCGACCTGGGCGATGAAGAGCATGTACTCGACCAACACGGAGCATCCCGACGGCTACGACGAGCAGATCGCCATCGCCGATGCGGGCAACTACAAGACGGTGACGAGCAAGCTCAAACTCATGTTCATGGGGCAGACGGCCCGCATAGATGGCAAACGCTATGAGCCCGGATTCCTCATCGGAATGTACAAGCAGTTGATGAAGTTCCGGGGCGTCCTCCTCACAGGGGAGGACTTTCAGGCCACCTACGAAGCAAAAAACTACCTCTACCGGATGGAGCGGGAGATGGCCATCTGGATTGTGAAAGCCATTGACCGGGCGAAGAACGCCCGCAAGAGGCGAGCGAACCTCTCCAAGAAGAAGGAGGGCGACGCCGGGAGCTGTAATTATTCTGGGGTCGGACCATGGCAACTTACTGATAATATATAAGTTAGTTTGAAACTGATGCCTTTATTGTCTCTTTTATTTCTAGATCTTATCCCATATTAAAAGTGCGGTTAAAATGAAGCCGATTAGGATCATAACTACACCTGTTATAACCTGAAATCTGGAGAGATTTCTGCCTCTCCATTTTTCCACTCTTGCCGTAGTGGTCAAACCCAAACCAACCGCCAAAATAAGGATAATAAAAGGAATGATAAAAATGAAATTATAGATGAGGAGATAGATCAGAGCCTGTAATCGGGTGGATGTACTGCTGAGCATTCCAATGATGACCACATAAGGTCCTGAAGTGCAGGGCAGCAAAAAAATGCTGACCAGGAATCCTATGATAAAGGATCCGCTCACTGAAGTGATTCTTGAGATCGATCTTTTAACTCGATTCTGTAAAAAAGAAGGAAGCCCGGTGTGGATTTTTTTGATCCGGCCTCTTCCCTCTCTGATGTTCCATATTCCCAATAAGAACGCCAGTACAGCCACAAAAATATACAGATAATGCTGGATGCCGATCAGTCTGACGGCAGTAAACATCCCTAAGCCCATGA
>CAZSZS010000034.1:0-18601 GCA_964611275.1 uncultured Eubacteriales bacterium | reverse complement strand
TCCTTCCAAAGGCTACCATGACTATCAGGCGCTCACTTCGGCTCTCAAGCAGATCGCTTCCCAGTACCCGGATATCACGGAGCTTAGGTCCCTGGGCAAATCTCTTAAGGGAAAAGACATATGGATGCTCCGGATTTCAGGCACGAACGGTCCGTCAGCCCTTGAGAAGCAGGCTCTTTTGATCTGCGGCAATCTGGAAGCAGACCATGTTATAGGGAGTGAAGTGGCTCTGGGAATCGCCCGGCACCTCGCAGAGAATTATGCCAAAGATGACCAGGTCAAAAAAGTCCTTGATCAGCGCACCTTCTACATTGTCCCGAGGCTTAATCCGGACGGAGCCGAGCTTTTCTTCGAACCGGTGCTTCATGAGCAGAGCGCTAACCTGAAGCCCCGCGATGAAGACTTTGACTGGATAAAGGATGAAGATCCGCCGGAGGATCTGAATAATGACGGGCTCATCACCATGATGCGTGTCAAGGATAAAGAGGGCGGCTGGACCATAGACGAGAAAGACCCCAGGCTTATGAAAAAGAAGGAAGACGGCACTCCTCTGGATAAGCTCTATAAGCTCTATCCGGAAGGAATCGACAATGACGGCGATGAAAACTACAATGAGGACGGAGTCGGCGGTTTCAATATCGACCGGAATTTTCCCCATAATTTCGGCTATGATTTTAAAGGGGTAGGCGTTTACCCCGCATCCGAAGTCGAGACCCAGTATCTCATAGACTTTATGACCCGGTATGTTCCCGAGCTCAAGACCCAGCCCCATAAAAACATATGCGGGGCTCTTATCTTTTCCAAATATGATAATCTGGCAGCAGATCCGGGCATCGAATGCGGCACTCCCACTTTCCCTCAGCCTCCGCAGGAAGTCAGGTCCGCAGGAGCCGGACAGATGTTTATGTTTTTCAGGAGGGGAAGAGGAGAAGAAGACCAGGAACAGCTTCCTCCGGCCAGAGACCCCCAGCCAAAAAAGACTTCTCCGGCCGATGAATATATCTTCAAAAACGCAAGCGAGAAGTACAAGGAAATAACGGGCATCAAAAGCGCTCATTCGGAAAAGCCGGCAGGCTCCATGCTGGAATGGGTCTATTTCCAGTTCGGAGTTCCTTCCTTTTCAGCAAACCTGTGGTCCCTGAGGGAAGAGGAAAAAGGGCCCGGGGCAAAAAGGCCCGGCGCCATGCCCGCTCCTCCTCAGGCTCAGACCCAGCAGGCGGCTGCTTCGGACAGAAGAGCCATGTTCATGCAGATGATGGGCGGCGCCCGGGGTTCCGAGCCCGGCGCAGCCGGTCCCTCCGCTGATACGGACACCTATAAAAAATGGCTGGACTGGATAGACAATAACAACAACGGCGAGGGATTTGTGGAATGGACCTCCTTTGAACACGAACAATTGGGTGAGGTCGAGATCGGAGGGTTCGCGCCTTATCTAAGGGTAAATCCTCCTGCAGAGAAGATCCCCGAGCTTATCAAGTCACATTCTGATTTCGCTCTTTATCTGGCTTCCCAGTTTGCTCATATTGTCATGGACAAGCCCCGGATCAAGAAACTCTCCTCAGGACTCTTTGAGCTTAAAGTAACGCTGCACAACAAAGGCACATTCCCTTATGTCACGGCCATGGGGCAGAGGACCCAGAACATCAACTCCATTATCGTGGAACTCACACTGGAAGATGACAAAAACATGACTTTCTTTGGCGGAAGCAGGAGGGTGGACACCACCAATATGGACCCCGGAGGAGAAAAGGAGATCACGTGGCTCATACTCTCGCCTTCAGGGAAAAAAGTGGATATACGCCTGTGGGCTAGAAACGGCGGCGGTGAAACCAAAGAGTCAGTTGTCTTAAGATAACAACGGAGGATAAACATGAGAAACAGAAAAAATAAATCAATCCAAATCAAAAGAATAATGGTGGGAGCTTTGCTTATTCTGGCCGTTGCCGCTTCTTCGACCATCGCCTTAGCCCAGGAATATCTTCCCCGGAAGTGGGATACCCGGAAAGTCTCTCTCTCATTTAATCACTACTATGACTGGAGCGAAGTGGGAGAGGCATTGAAAAAACTTGAAAAAGCCTATCCCAAGTTCCTGACCCTTTGCTCCATAGGCACATCCTATCAAGGCCGCGAACTCTGGTATATGACCATCAACAATCCGGATACCGGAGATGAGATGGATAAATGCGCCATGTACATCGACGCCAATATCCACGGAAACGAGATCCAGGGCGGTGAGGTCGGGATTTACACTATCTGGTATCTGATGGAAAACTACCTGTACAATGACTATGTCCGTGAGCTGGTGGATGAGCGGGTGTTCTATATCTTTCCTTCCGTGAATCCGGATGGAAGAGACCTGTTTATACACACCGGTGGCTCGGCCCGCTCAGGACAGGCTCCCATAGATGATGATAACGACGGGCTCTATGATGAGGATGGGCCCGAGGACCTGGATGGAGACAAAGAAGTAGGATCCATGTTCATCAAAGTGAAACCAGGAGAAGGCGGGTACCGGATGAGCGATAGAGGAGACCGGCTGGTTCGGGTGGAAAAGAACATTGAAGGAAAACCGGACGAATTAGGGGATTATAAATACATCGGGAGTGAAGGCATTGACAATGACGGAGACGGACGCTACAACGAGGACTCAGGGGGAGGTTATGACCCCAACAGAGACTGGGGCTCCTACTGGCAGCCTTCTTACATCCAGAGAGGCGCGGGCGCCTATCCTTTTTACTGGAAGGAATCCAAATTAACCAGAGATTTCTTCTATGCCCATCCCAATATCGCCGGTGTTCAGGCCTTTCATAATTCAGGGGGAATGATGCTCCGCGTTCCCGGAGCCCAGCTCCACGGAGAAGTCTCTATGAGCGATAAGGCCGTATACGATGAGATCGGGCAGAAAGGCGAGAAGATCATCGAAGATTACGACTACTTCGTCATTTGGAAAGACCTGTATCCCGTTTGGGGCGGATTCATTGATTTCACCTATGACATGCTGGGAGTTTTTTCCTTTTCCAATGAGCTCTGGACATCCCGGGCGGATCTGGACGGTGACGGTGAGATCACCATGGAGGAAGAGGAGTTCTTTTCCAGATACATTGATATGGGAAACACAGAAGTCAGCATGCATGAGATCGATCACCCGGATCTGGGCAGAGTCATTATTGACAGAGATACAACCAAGCTGAGCAGACGCGTCCCCCCTTCCTGGCTCCTTGAAGAGCTCTGCCACCGAAATATGGCCTTCTGTCTGCTTCATGCTTATGAGATGCCGCTTCCTGTTATCAAAAATGTATCCACAGAAAAGATCAACTCGGACCTTTATAAGGTCACGGTCACTCTTTACAACGAGCGCCTCATGCCCACTCTGTCATCCGCAGCGGTTCAGAACCAGGTACAAAGGCCGGACATGCTGTCGCTTAAAGGAAATATAGAGGTGCTGGCTGCTGGCCAGGCTCAGGGCACAGGCCTCCCGGCAGGGATACCCAGACAATTTCTCATGTTTTTCCGGGGACGAGGCGCCGGAGGCCAGGATGTCACCCTGATCGATCAGAAAGATCCCGGAAACATAAAGCTGTTCAACGGGATCTCAGGAAGAACCGAAGCAGAATATCACTTTCTTGTCAAAGGTAAAGGCGAAATCACTGTGGAACTGGACTGTGTCAAGGGAGGCACCCACACCAAAAATCTCCTCCTTAATTAATTAGGGGACGGGCCCGGATAATTTCTTTAAATTGAATGACTTATAGTATTTTTTCCACAGGCCTACTTCTCTTTTTCCCCTGAAGCTCTTTTTTTGTACGTTAAAAAAGCCCCCAAAAATATTCAATTCCTGAGTGAACCTTTTTTCCTTCCGCTCCGTAGTAACAGGTGAATGAAACACATGGAGATGAAAATGAAAACACCAAAGAAATGGATAGCGATAAGCGGGATGCTTCCTCTTATCCTTTTGCTGAGCGGATGCTTTTGTGTTGAAGTGAAAAACAACGTGAGGAATCCGGACAAGTATTTCAATGAGGCTCACCGCCAAATCAACAGACTCCACCGACAGTACCCTAACAGAAGAGGGCCTGTTTCCACGATCAATGTTTTGGTTTATGAGAAGTCAGAACGGCAGCTTATAAGAGTCGAGGCCCCTTTATGGCTTATTGACGCGGGTATGGATTACTGCGATACTTATGATATTGATACAGACTGCGATTTCAAATTTGAGGATATCGATAATCTAAGGGATATAGGTCCGGGGATGCTTATGGAAGCAGACAGCGAGGATAGTATGATCCTGATCTGGATAGAATAGGTCTCTTCCTATTTAAAGGATCAAAAGGATCGTTTATTTTTTTTAAGCGAAAAGCAAATGCAGAGTCAAGCGGTTTCAGCAGAGGCAGATAACATCACTGTTCTTGCTGAAAGGGCAAAACAAGGAGACCAGGAGGCTTTCATGACGATAACCAGCCTGTTTCAGAAAAATGTTTTTCAGCTTGCCTACTCCTTTTTCCGGAACAGAGAAGATGCTCTGGATATTGTCCAGGATACTTTTCTGAGGCTTTATAAGAAAATCCAGCATTACGAAAAAGACAAGAGCTTTAAAAGCTGGGTCCTCCAGATCGCCAAAAATCTTTGCATAGACCGCTACAGAAAAAACCACAATAAACACGACAATAAAGCCCTGGGCAGCACTGAAATGGACAGCATCCAGCTCACGGAGGAGACAGGCACGGAGGCAAACTCAGGTACAGACATGAAGAGAATCATTTCCAAATGTCTGAAAGAACTTCCCGAAAGACAGCGCATGATATTTGTGATGAAACACTACAACGAGCTCAAATACACGGAGATCGCCGAAACCCTTGGCGTTGCTGTGGGGACAGCCAAATCGCTTCATTTTAAAGCGGTCAATAATTTAAGAAATCTAATGAACCCATATTTAGGGAGGCAGTTATGAAAGACTGCAACAAAATAAAAAACGATATGGTGGCATACATATATAACGAAACCGATGAGAAGACGAACCGGGAAATAAAAGCTCACCTTGAATCCTGCACCGAATGCCGGCGCGAGTATGAGAAATTGAGAGAGGTTCTTTTGTACGCGGATTCGTTGAAAGAAGATATAGATAAAGCTGTGGGATCTGTGGATTGGGATGCGCTTCCTTCCCAGATCGCAGAACGTGCTTTTTCCAAGAAACACAACCACAACCGCCAGGCTCACGAGAAAAAAACGTTTAAACACTTTCTCAACTTCCTTTTCACACCCAAATGGGCTCCGGTCTATGCCGCGCTTCTAGCCGGGATCATCATAGGGGGTGCCCTGACTTTTATTTTCCTCCGTCCGGGAGCAGCTCCTGAGGAAACATCTCCTTCTCCATTTATGGTCTCAAGCGATTTTATCGAAACCATGGACGTGGAGATGGCGCGGCGCGAAACCCTGGATTATCTGGAACAGAGCCAGTATTTGCTGCTTGATTTTGTGCAGTCCTCCCCTGAAGGAACCGCCCAGCACTGGGGAAGCGATTTTATGGAGGCAAAGACAAGCGAGCTTCTCTCCAAGAAAAAATACATGAACGATCAGCTGGATAAATACCACATGGCCAAAGCCAAAGCCCTCTGTGACCAGATAGAAATTCTTCTTTTGGAGCTTACTGCAATGAGCGGGGAACTATCAGATGCCGAGCGTGACCGGATCCGTGAGCTTATCGAACAAAGGCAGATCATATTAAAGATAAATCTCATCAAAAAAGAATTACAACAAAGCGAGGTCTAAAGTGAGAAAAACAAAAATAGCACTAGCTCTACTGGTTATGGCGTTTTCTTTTCTTCAGGCATATGCTCAGCCCCAATCGGAGAAGGAGTTGTTCCAGAAAGCAAAAGTCCTGATTTTTGATAAAAAGTGGGAACAGGCGCAGCAGAAACTGGACGACCTCCTTGTACGCTACCCGGAAAGCTCTCTTTATTCACAGGCGCTTTTTTACAAGGGCAAATGCCTGTCCGAACAGAAAGGCGAAGAGAGAAAGGCCATAGAGGTGTATAAACAGTACAAAGGCCGTAAAGATGCGGATAAGAATTTGATACAGGAATCGGAGATGAAGATCATTGAACTCGCCTGCGATCTCTTCGAACAGGGCAGGACCTCATACCTCGATGAAATAGAGCAGGCGCTCCGCAGCAGAGATACAGCCATAAGGTATTATGCGGCTTTTAAATTGAGTTATATATCGGACAAGAAGACAGCCAGAAGAGGGCTTCCCGTACTTGAAGATATTCTCGAGCATGAGGAGGACATCGAACTGCGCGAACGCGCCAAACTGGCTGTTCTGAGGATCGATCCGGATGCTCTGGGAAACATCCAGGACCGTGAATACGAGAGCCAACCCAGGATGCTCTGCATAAGAATTTATGACCTGGGAGAGACAGAGGCCAGTTTCTCTCTGAACATCCCCTGGGCTCTGGCTGACCTGGCCCTCAGCTCGATTCCGGAAGAAGATAGAAAGGAAATGAGAGAAGAGGGGTATAATTTGGATGAAATCTTGAAAAAGCTCACCAAAATCAAAGGAAATATCCTTGAGATAAGAGGTGAAGACAGCGTAATAAAGATTTGGATTGAATAACATCAAGGAGGTATATGATGAAAAAAATAACAATTTTCGTTTTACTGGCGTTTGCCTTAAGTCTGGCACCGGCTAACATGCTCATGGCCAACGATAGTGACCTTCAGGCCATTAAGAAAGCCGTAAAAAAGAACCCGAATATCGCCCCGGACCAGGAAGTCAAGTGGTTCAAGGTTCTTATCACAGACACCAGGACCAAACAGGACAAAATAAAGATCACACTGCCCGTATCCCTCATTGAGCTGATTCTGGAAGCAGACCATGACCACTTCAGGATAGACAGAGACGAATATGATGTGGACATAAGGGAGATCTTCAGAGAACTCAAAAAAGCAGGCCCTATGGCCATCATCGAGATCTGCGAAGACGGCGAGCTCATCAAAGTCTGGTTCGAATAGGTTCGAATAGTGTAGACTCTGCTTTATTTGCTTTAATTGAAAAAGGGCGGCTTTTTTCAAAAAGCTGCCCTTTTTTTTAGCCTTTTATTGGGATCGCAACGCAGCAAATAACTCATTATAAACAAGTTAGTATAATTAAGGGGCAAAAAACCTGATTAAATGAGAAAAAATTTTTCATATCCCCAAAAAAATGGTATCATTTTTAAAAAAGGAATGGGAGTCAGAATATGAAAAGAATTACAGTTTTTGCACTCACAATTTTTTCCATAGCCTTCATATCTTTGGCCGCCTCTTCTCAGGAAATTTCAACCATTAAACTCGAGAGGGCTGATGCCAAAGATTTTCCGCTTGTCTATTTTTACTACACATCACATACATCAAGCGGGGAATACGCAGGCATGGCTTTTATCGATGATGTCAAAGTTTTTGAAGCCGGCCGGGAAGAAAAAGTATGGGGAAACGACGAAGACCACCATGTACCCGCAAAATTGAGCATTATCATTGACTCAAGCGGCAGCATGAAAAATGACATGACAACTGTTATCACTGCCGTGGAAAATCTTATCAGCCAGATGGATGAATATGACCGCATTCAGTTGATCGATTTTGACTCCACAGTCAGGGTCATAAACAATTTTACGGACAATCAGGATGAGCTGAGAGAGTCTCTCCCCAGTGTCCGGGCCAATGGCGGCACCGCGCTTTACGATTCCATACTCAAAGGGATAGACAACGTCAGAAATATGGAAGGGATGCGGGCTGTAGTGGTATTAACGGACGGAAAGGATGAGAATGCCAAAGGAGACGGCCCGGGAAGCCAGGCCGCTTTTGATGACCTGAAAGAGCGTCTGTCCCTCTCTCACGTCCCTGTGTTCTGCATAGGCCTGGGTGAAGGGGCTGAAAAAGAGACACTGGACGCCATTGCGGAGCTCTCCAAAGGGGAAGCCTATTATGTCAGTGAGGTTCAGGACGTAAGCCGGGTATATGAAGACATCATAACCTATGTGCACTCCCTGTGCCGGTTCTTCTACGTAACAAAAAACGGCGTATGCGATGGAACAGAAAGAGAGTTTACAGTTCGATTCCGGAGGAAAGACGCAGGAACATTAGCCTACAGGGCCCCCAAAAGGAAATACCCGACCTATCTTTTTACAGACAGAAAAGACAATTTCGTCCAGTATCTTTCCATCACAGAAGACGGACAATACATCGGAGTCGGGGAGCCCGTCACCTTTCTGAATTTCAAAGGCGAACGCCTGGCCATACACTGGGATTTTTCAGATGTCAACCAGGTGAACATCATCAACGAAGCGCTGATCCACGTCAAAGCAGGATACGGGTGGAACGGATATGCCAAAAAAATGGAAGGGGATAAGGTACAAGACCTTCCGGATGATGAGTACTGCAAAAACGCATCCGGGGATTTTCATAAAGATTGGGAATGGAGGCCGGTCGGGATGTCTCCAAACGGCAGCTATGTTCTGTACTGCGCGCGAGTCAGGGATGATCGATTTAATTTTTATTTCATGCTCCTGGACAGAGAAAACGCAGCCGTGCTTTGGGAGAAAGGATTCTACAAAGCCGAATTTGATGAGCCGGGACCTACAGCTGTCTCCAATACAGGGATTTCGCTGTTCACACAGGATTACAATCTTTTTGCTGTTGACAAAAACGGGACCGAACTTTTTAGAAAGATGTGGGATGAAGCGAATTTGAGATTTCAGAGGATCGCCATCACCGGTGACGGGACAAAATTCATCATAAGGACCGATAAAAATGTTGATGACCCTCCCGAAGAAGATGTTTTTGTCTTTAACGGGGAAGGAGAGAAGCTCTGGGCCGTTAAATCTCCTTCGAATGAATACAGAGACGGTGTCTCCGTATCCCCGGACGGGAAATATTTTGCTGTCAACTCTGTGTGGGGACCGCAGGTCTTTGACCAGAACGGAAGACTCATCTGGGAGAAGAAGCTTGAACAAAGGATCATAGAAACAGACCAGGGCACCGGAATCGCCATAGCCAATAATGGTCATCTGGTCTACAGCCTCTGCAACAGGATTTATTTTGACAATATCAATGATAAATAAGAAGATAGTTTTCCTTTGAAAAAAGGCGTCCGCAAGATCTACCAGGAAGTAGCTCCCACCTATGAGCTTGTTAACCATGTGCTTACCTTTGGCATGGATATTCTGTGGAGGAAGCGCACGGCCCATCTAGCCGCAAAAATCAGATCAGGCGGGAAATATGCGGCCATCACATCCCCTCCCTTCCGCATACTGGATGTGTGCACTGGAACAGGGGAGATGGCCCGGAATCTGGCTGTCCGCATGGAGAGAAAAACAGCGCCTAAAGCCTCGATCTATGCGGCGGACGGAAGCCCGTCCATGATTTCCAGGGCCAAAAACAAGACACATCTCCGCACAGTCGCATTCACCCTTGCGAATGCCGGAAGACTTCCGTTTCCGGACCGCACTTTTGATCTCATCACCATCTCTTTTTCCACACGGAATCTCAATCCCAGTCCGCAAGCTATGTTATCCTATCTGCAGGAATTCCTCCGCATCCTCAAACCGGGCGGCACGTTCCTGAATCTGGAGACCAGCCAGCCCCCTCTGCCCATCATCAAAACGCTGTATCATCTTTATATCCGTTCGGTGGTCAAACCGCTGGGTTTCCTTATATCAGGGTCCAGAGGCGGGTATAATTACCTCTCCTACACCATGCCCCGGTTTTATGATGCCCAGGGATTTTCTGCTCTCTGCCGCAGGGCCGGTTTTTCCTTTGCCCGCCACCGCCTGCTTTTTTTAGGCGTGGCTGCCATCCACACTGCGCGAAAATAGAAAGGAATTTCCATTATTCTTGTGATATACTAGGCAGCTAGCCTGGATTATTCATAAAAAAATGGCGATGAAAAATTTATTAAGATGTCTGCTCTGCCTTTCCTTCACTGTCTTCCTGTTCTCTCATCTTTCTGCTCAGTCACAATGGAAGACCAAGCGGATCTCTGCGAAAAAGACGGACAGCCCCGTAAAAATAGACGGCTCCTTAGACGAGGCTGTCTGGAATGAAGCCTCAAAAGCAGTGAACTTTATCCAGCTTGAGCCTGGAAAAGGGAGCCCTGCTTCAGAGAAGACCGCTGTCAGTGTCCTGTTCGACGGCCGGTCGATTTATTTTGGATTCTGGTGTTATGACTCAGAACCCAAAAAAATAGCGGGCCGGATGACCAAGAGAGATATGGACCTTCGCACGGACGACTCTGTTTATGTTCTTATCGATACTTTCCATGACCGGAGAAGCTGTTATTTTGTGTGTACCAATCCCTTAGGCACACAGTGGGACGGCCGTATCACAGAAAACGGCCGGACCTTTGATTCCACCTGGGACGGGATATGGAAATCCGCAGCGCAGAGAACTGATTTTGGCTGGACAGCTGAGTTTGCTGTGGAGCTGAGAAGCATCAAATATGAGCCCGGAGAAGGAAAAACATGGGGATTGAGTTTGGGCCGCGGGATTCCCCGAAAACTGGAGTTCAGCTTCTGGACAGGACCTCTAGAATCCGCTTATAAGGTTTCGCAGTTCGGAGAACTGACTGGTCTGGACCTTGAGAAAGCCGCTAAAAAGATACAGGTCATTCCTCACTTTATTTCCAAAGCGGAAGAAGGGAAAAAGACCACGGCCCAGGCGGGGGTGGACGCCCGGTATGCCTTTTCTCAAGCTGTCTCCGGGAATCTCACCGTCAATCCTGATTTTGCCACAGTCGAAGCCGATCAGGAGGTCATCAACCTTACACGTTTTGAAACTTATCTCTCAGAGAAGAGGAACTTTTTTTTGGAAGGAAGCGAGATTTACGATCAGCGAATTAATTTGTTTTATTCGCGAAGGGTCTCAGATATTTATGGAGGGGCCAAAGTCTATGGAAAAGTCAAGGGCTTCGAATTCCAGGGATTGACTGCTCAAACCAAAGAAAACCAGGAGACAGGGGAAAGCACTGCTAATTTTACGGTCTTTCGTTTGAAAAAGGATGTGATGAAATCGTCAAATATCGGATTCACAGCAGCCAATAAATTGATAAATGGGAAAAATTGGGGAACAACAGGGGTGGATGCAGCCTTGTACTTTTCAGATAGATTCAAGTTCACAGGCCAGCTGGCTGCAAGTTACGGAGATGACAACACAGACAACATCGCTTTTTTTCTCCGTCCCAGCTACGACACCTCCACATTTCACATTCATCTTCGATACACCCAATTAGGAGGAAACTTCGCAGATAACGCCAACACAGTGGGATTTGTCCGGGATGACAACCGGAGAGAGCTGGATTCAGCCTTATCCAAGACATTTTTCCCTAAAAAATTGGGATTTGAGCGCATTGAGTATAGCTCCAACTACAACATCTATTGGGGCTTGGATGGGACACTGAGAAGCTGGAAGATCGACCAGGAAGCGAATTTTGATTTAAAGAACAAATTTTCCTTTAATCTGGAGCACCATGAAGAGTTCAAATTGTATGAGAAAGAATTCAGAAACCGCCAGAGCGAACTTGGATTAGGATACAATACAAGAGAATGGCAGCATGCGGCTTTTACCTACAGCTTTGGACAAAACTTTGACAGGGATTTTCACATGCTCGAGGGAGAAGTAAATTTTAAACTGACTCGAGCTTTTTCAGCCTCTTATGAATTAGAACGCGTTCTGTTCGATCCTGACCCAGAGAACGACAGCACCTGGATTCATGTTCTGAGGGCCACAAATTATTTCACCAATGACTTGTTCGTAAAACTTTTTTACCAGATCAACACCGTGATCGACAAAAGCAATGTCCAGGTCCTGTTTGTATACCGTTTTCAACCCCCTTTTGGATCTGTTCAAATCGCTTACCAGAAAGGAACCGGCGAGTTCGGCGAGAGAGGGGTTCAAGGGCACACACTGTTCCTCAAATTCGCCTACATGTTTTGAGGGGATTATTTTATGAAGGTGTCGGGTGTATGAATCTTAAATAATCTGAATGAATCATGCGTCAGTCAATAAGAGAATTCATTGAAACAGCCGGAAGGCATCTCCCTATCAAAGAACCCGTATACGAGTTTGGCTCGTATCTTGTTTCAGGTCAGGAAAAGTCGGCAGATCTGCGTTCTCTATTCACCGGGAAAAAATTTATCGGTTTTGACATAAAACCAGGACCCGGGGTGAATGTGGTGATGGATATGTGCCGTACAGGGCTTAAACCATGCTCAGCAGGGACTGTTTTGATTCTGGATGCCCTTGAACATGTGGAATTCCCCAGAAAAGCAGTCACTGAAGCTCACCGCCTCCTTTGTCAGGAAGGGATCTTGATTATGACATCCACTATGGATTTCCCCATCCATAACTTTCCCTATGACTACTGGCGTTTTACTCCTCGTGCGTTCAAAAGTCTCCTTAGTCCCTTTGAATGTTCAGTCGTCAGAGCATGCGGAAACCAACATCTCCCTCACATCGTAGTCGGAGTCGGGTTTAAAAAGAAAGAAACAGCACAAAACACATCACAATTTAACAAAGAAATTGAAAAGTGGTGTCAAAAATGGAAAAATCCTTATAAAGGGGATTTAAGGGAAATAGTGAAGCAGTTTTTTCCTCGCATACTTTACCGGTTATACAGAGAGTTTAAACATTGGAATTACTGAGTTACTGATACATGGATTTAAAGAAGTAAATCTCTTTCAATCCTAGGAAAGGCTCTGGCAGGCAGGGCAGAAGTAGATGCTCCCGCCCATATAAGAGGCTTTGACAATCAATGTGCCGCACACAGGACAGGGCTTGCCCACCGTGTTCCGGCTCATCTTCGTTTGGTACCCGCCGGCTCTGCCGAAAAGGTCCTTTTCCGTATCCCGTCCTCCCTTATTCTTCATCTCTTTAAGCACAGAAATAACGGTCTTATACAGAGTGTTTCTTTGTTCCGGAGCGGTTTCTTTGACCTTTTTCTTTGGATGAAGCCGGGCCTCGAAAAGGATATCCTGGAGAACCCCGTTTCCCAGCCCGGGGATCCTCTGTTCCGTTGCAAGAAACGCCTTAAGGCTCAGGTTTTGCACCTCTTCATCCTCTGTCATGGCTAAAAAATAGGCGGGATTGAATTCCTTTGAAAAAACAGACGGTTTCTCCCGGGCTACTTTATAGTACTTGTTGTTGAATTCGCCTTGTTGAGCGCCCACCAGCGCGCCGTACATTTTGACAGCCGCGCACACATACGAGCCGTCGTCGAATTTAAAGAGCATCTGGTGTTTTTTGGGCAGGCTTTTTTCATCTTTCGAGTAAAAAAGAACGGTCCCTTCACTCACCGCAAAGATCACATCATCGAAAAGCAGCTCCACCCAGGAGCCGAATCCTGATGCCCTGTCAAATACTTTCGCCTTGAACAAAGCTCCGTATGAGTCAGGCTTACCGTAAATAAATGCCATTTTATGGGGCGACTGCCAGGGAGCGACTTCTGAAACAGCCCTCCCTTTGCATATCTTATTCAGTTGCTCGGACAAAACCAGTGATTCCGGTATTTCAATCATTTGCTCTCCCCTTTGTATGTCCTGTACTGAATATAAAATCCCACAGCCCCCACGGCAAATGCCGCAATGGTCACAAAATAAAGAGCGATCCCAACCCAATCATTTGCCAGTCTGCCGAGATACCGTATGAGCCCTATGACCTGGAAGACACAGGCTGCTGCAGAAATCAGAGCTCCGGCTAAGAATCCCATTTCTTTTTTAAATGTCACTTCATACTCCTTATGAATGCATCATTGGCCTTTCAATGCAGCGAGCCTCTCTCCGGCATCCGAAACTTCAGTAAAACCGGGGTCCGCATCCTTCCACAGTTCGAGGAATTTTTCGTAATGCTCTATGGCTTTGTCTGAGTCTCCCTCCTGCTCATATATTCTTCCCAGCCAGTAGAGGCTCCGCGCAAAGATATCCCCTGTATAGAGTTTGCCCATGGAATAGGTCAGTATCTTTTCGTATTCCTCGCGGGCTTTTTCCCTATCACCGGACTCATAATAAGCCAAAGCCAAAGGCTCGGCAAAAACAGCCTGGTCATTGGTAAAGGGAGTGATCCCATGCTCATAAGGGAGCAAAGATATGGCCTCAGTAAAATAATCTATGGCTTCAGCATAATTTTTTTTCTTAAGTTCGATAAGTCCCAGGAGATGCCGGGCATAACGGATGTCTTTTTTATTGGCGCCTTTATCCACCAATGCCTCGATGCCGGCCGCTGCTTTGCGGGCGTCCTCGATCGAATCCATGTACAGATAGGCCCGGCCTTTATAATACAGCGCGCGCCTCTGCCATTTCATCGCATCATCAGAGCCTTGAGCGGTATTCCACGCTCCCTCACAGTCCTTTAACGTGTCTCCGGGCTGTCCGGATTTAAGATAGCTGTAAGCTCTCCAGATGTAAAAACAGGTTTGCCACCAGTTATCGCCGAGCTTCTCAGCCAGTTCCAACCCCTTTTTATAGTGCTCACTTCCTTTTTCAAGTTCTCCCCGCAGCACGTATGAACCGCCAAGCACAATTCTGGTATACAGATGACACCCCAATTCCTCGCTCTCAAGGACTTCCAGATACAGCGCCTCTGCCTTGTCAAATTCTTCCTTGCCTGCGTAGCAGCTCCCTTTGTATACAGGGATCCACATATCTTCAGGGTTAAGGGAAAGGCCTTTATTCGCTTCGTCCACAGCAAGGTCATAATTCCCCTCGAGAAAAGAGTTCATTGCTAATTCCAGCCGGATCACTTCACTGTCATGAATATCATGAATATAGCCCTCGAGCACTTTTCCGGCTGTCTCATACTGACCCAGGGCTCTGTAGGACTCTGCGATATTGATATAAGGGAATACGGATTCATCTTTATCTTTAATCTGGACATTGAGACACTGTATGGCTTTATCCCACTGCTCTGTACCAATATAGAGAACACCCAGGTTGGAGTTGGCAATAGTATCGGTTGGATAAAGATCGAGAAGCTTTTTATAAGCCTCGATAGCTTTATCATAGGTTCTTTCTGAGTATCTGTAGAATTCTGCTTCTATGAGATAACGCTCTCTGTCGGACAAGCGGTCTTTGAGCTCAAAAGCTTTCTCGAGATACTCCTTTGCTTCAGAAAATAATGCCAGGTTGTTATAGGCCATGGCCATGCTTCGGTACGCCATGGAAAATTCAGGATCTATGTCCAGGGCTTTTTCCATAGATTGGATGCTTTTCCGGTATTCCCCCTTATTATGGAATTCTCTTCCCTCCACATAATATTTATACGCTTGAGGGGAGCTGGTAGTGATCTTTCCGATCTCCTTATCAATGTCCGCAGCGATCTCTTGTTCGGATATTTCAAGGTCAGATTTGATCTCTCTTGTGATCTCATCCACCATGGAAAACACGGACTGTTCGCCTTTTCCCTCGACTCGGTCCGAACCGATGATCTGGCCGGTGGTCATGTCCTGGAGCGTGTATTCGATCCGGAACATATCTCCGGCTTTGGATAAGCTTCCCAGCAGGATGTGGTTGACTCCTCCTTCTGCGGCGACCTTCTCTAGATCCTCTGATGCATAGATCTCAGCCTCGATGAGATCGAATTTTTTCAAAAGGCTGTAGAGCCGGTCTCCGCTCAGGACATGGACATACTTTGATTGGGATAAATCGGTGATAATGGAATCTGAAAGAGCGGTTCTCCAGACATTATAGTTTTCATCACCGGTATTGTTCTTAAAGTACATGACAGCCACAGATGGCCTGCCTGAAACGGCAGGAGGGACCGCTTCTTTGCGAGAGAGGGTCTGCCATAGGATGACAGCCCCAATGATGAGAGCCGCCGCTGCCAAAGCAGGGATGAAAAGCTTTTTGAGACTGAATTTGACGGTGATCTCGCGTGAGGTGAGCGGCTTTTTTTGAGGAGCTGTTCGCTCGGTGGTCGGAATGCCCTCTTCTATCCTTTTTAGCTCGGACAGCACTTCTTCCGCACTCTGATACCGGTCTTGTTTTTGTTTTTCCAGACACTTCAAAATCACCCGGTCGAGGCCATCAGGGATCTGAGAGTTGAGTTCCTTTGGGGCTATAGGCTTCTCGCTTTTGTGTTTCACCCCCACGGCAAAAGGAGTGTCTGCTTCAAAAGGAAGTTGGCCTGTAACCATCTCATACAGGATAATGCCCAGCGAATAGATATCCGAACGCCGGTCCACCTCTTTTGCTTCCACCTGTTCCGGGCTCATATATTCGGGTGTGCCGATTATGACTCCGTCACCTGTTAAGCCCTTGGATTCAAGGGAACGGGCGATCCCGAAATCCATGATCCGGACATTTCCATCCCTGTCGATCATGATGTTGTTGGACTTCAGGTCTCTGTGCACCACTCCCAGTTTGTGGGCTTCTGCCAGTCCAGAGCAGATCTGCTTGCCGGTAGAGATGGCTTTGCCTACGGTGAGCTGGCCTGACTGACGGATAAAGCTTTTAAGGTCCTGACCGGGGATGTATTCCATAGTGATAAAATAGCTGCCTTTGTCTTTGCCCAGATCAAACATGCCGCAGATATTTTTGTGTCTGATTTTGCGGGCTGTGGTCAGTTCATTCCGGAAGCGTTCGACTGTTTTCTTGTCCGAGGCGATCTCGGGTTTGATAAGCTTGAGGGCGATTTTTTCACTGGTCTCCATGTCCAGAACTTTATAGACTCGCCCCATGCCGCCTTTGCCCAGATCTTCGATGATCCGGTAGCGGCCGGCAAAGGTGGAGCCTGTGGTCAGCTCTTCTTTTTCCGTTTCCATGGTTTTGGTGGGGACTGCGTCTTGAGCCTGGGGAAGCGGCGTCCCGCAGTCTTTACAGAATCGAGAGTCCTCAGGATTATCTGTCCGGCATTTCGGGCATGTGACGGTCAATTTTCCCCCTATTCCTTGTTTGAACAAAAAATATCAGGGAATATGAGAAAAGTCAACTCTTTGGTTCATTTTTACAGGCTTTTTTGATGCTTTAAAACATGTTCCAGTCCCATTTTTTTTATAAGCTTTTTGAATCGTGGCTCAGACCTTAAGGAGCCATAGGGAGGGGGACTTGTGATGTATATCAAGTTTCCATCCCTCTCTTCATAGGCTTTTTCGAACCAGTCGAATGCTTTATCTTTTTCTCCGAGACCATGGTAGATGGCAGCGATCCAAAAAGAAGACACATAGCCTTTTTTTAAACGTTCTTCGAGTTCAGAGAGAATCCCGCGTGCTTTGTCTTTTTTCCCTGCCAGTGCATAATAGAATCCCAACTCTCCAAGAGGCCCCACTGCAGCTATCCCGAATTCTAAAATTTTTTCTCCGGAAGCAAGAGCTTTGTCATACATGCGTTTTTGACCATAGGCAACCATAAGCCCGAGATAGGCCGGGAAATAATTTGGCTCCATATCAATGATTCCCTTGAAACGGCTGATGGCGCTGTCAAAGTCATACATATAGAAGGGCATGTATCCTAAGCGTAATTTGATCATAAGATTGAGGGGGTCCAGTTCCTGAGCCCGTTCGAGCTCCGCAATCGCTTCATTATAATTTCCTTCCAGAAATGTAAAATATAACTCCCTGTATTGATGCGCAGCTGCCGAATTGGGATTGAGTTCAAGGGCTTTTTCAAGGTGTTTTTTTGCAGTCTTAGGATCCCAATCAAAGCAGGTTGCGATGAGTCCCAAAGATGCATGAGCCTCACTCAAAGCCGGATCAAGTTCCAGAGCTTTCAGGGCTGCTTCCTTTGCTTTTGGCATTGCATCCTTGCTAGGCAGAACATCAAATCCAACAGAGAGAAAAGCATAAAACTCGGCAATGGATGCGTAAGCAAGGGCGTAATCGGGATCCTTTTCTATGCTTTGTTTGTAGAAATCTATGATTTTGTTGATCCACTCGGGTGAAAGATTGTTATAAAAGTACCGTCCCTTGAGATACAGATCATAGGCCTCCAAATTGACAGGACGGTGTTTTTCGGACAGTTTCACCGAGACATCGAGCGCAGTTATCAATTTATCTGTAATTTTTTGAGTGATTTCATCCTGAATGGCAAAAATATCCTTCATGCTGCGGTCATACCGGTCTGACCAGAGATGGTATCCGTCCTCAACATTGACCAGCTGTGCAGTGATACGCACCTGATTGCCCGCTTTTCTCACGCTCCCTTCGAGCAAATTATTGACATTCAACTTTCGACCGATTTCGCGAATATCGATCTTTTCTCCTTTAAAAACAAAGGATGAGGTTCTGGCAACCACATGCAGCTTGGTGATTTTTGTTAAGGCATTGATGAGGTCCTCGGTTAATCCGTCACTGAAATATTCATTCTCCGGGTCAGCACTCATGTTGACAAAAGGAAGCACTGCTATAGATGGTTTTTTCTTTGATGGGACTTTTGAAGGAAACAGAGATTCATCAATCATGGGACTCGATTTTAATTCGTCAAGAATATCTCCCGCATTTTGGTATCTTTTTTGAGGATTCTTTTTTAAACATTTCTGTATGATTTTTACCAAATTTTCTGGAATATCTTCCCTCAGCTCTATCACTGGTTGCGGTTCTTCATGGAGAATCCCATATAGGATGGCTTGATCCTTCTTGCTTCGA
>CAZSZS010000033.1:0-4615 GCA_964611275.1 uncultured Eubacteriales bacterium | reverse complement strand
GAGGGTACCCGGCAAAGCCGGGCTCCGAGTATGTCTGACCCACGGACGGGGGGAGTTACGCAGGAGCCGAGAAAAACAAAGGAGAATGGCGTTAAAAATCTGAAGGGAGCACAAAGCACATCTGATTTTCATATCGATTCTTTTTTTAAGAAAGATTCGACAACATCATCTGTTTTTGGTAAAAAAGACTTTTAACATGCATGTACTCGGCCTCCACATCATAGATATCTCACTCATTCTCCTGTATATAGTGGTCATTCTCTGGCTGGGTAAAAAAGCCGGAGAAGCCACAAAAAGCACCGGGGATTTCTATCTTGCTGGACGCAAGCTCGGCAAGTTCTATCAGTTTTTCCTGAATTTCGGAAACTCAACAAATGCTGACCAGGCTGTTGCCGTATCAAGAGAAATCTACCGTCAGGGAATCGGCGGCATGTGGATACAGTATCTGGTTCTCTTTCTCACTCCCTTTTACTGGTTCAGTACCTATTTTTTCCGCCGCATCAGGCTTACTACCATAGGAGACTTTTTCACTGAACGGTTTAAAAGTAAATTTCTTGGAGGAAGCTATGCTGTCTTTATTCTCTTGATGGCTTTTCTCGGAGGCGGAGTCGGGTATATGGTGGCTGGCAAAACAATGATGGCCATGACACCCAAGCCCATAGAAAAATGCACCCATGCCGAACAGATAAGCATACAGGAGTTCAAAGAGTACCAGGAATTGAGATCCGGATTAGACGAAGGCCTCGCTCCGGAAAATCAAGCAAGATATGAAGTACTAAATGAAAAAAACAAGCGGGGCGAACTTCATTCGTTCGTATCCTATGTTGATCCGATTATTTTTTACTTTGCCTATGCCCTTATAGTCGGAATCTATACCATGCTCGGAGGTTTCAGGGCTGCTGCCATCACAGATGCCCTGCAGGGAGTCCTGATCATGACGTTCTCCATTATTCTGATACCTATCGGATTGAGCAAAATAGGGGGATTCTCAGGACTTCACGCCTCAATACCGGATTATATGTTTGAACTTTTCGGCTCTGTCACAATGAGCGAATATGCCTGGTATACCATCCTTGCTATGGTGCTGGCAAATCTGGTCTCGATCATTGCCGTTGCGCCGGGCATGGCCACAGCCGGATCCGCCAAGGATGAAAATACGGCACGAATGGGTATGATCGGGGGAATGTTTTTCAAAAGATTCATCATGATATTCTGGGCTCTGGCCGGACTCCTGGCCATCGGCCTTTACGCAGGAAAGATCCATGACCCGGACCTTATATGGGGCTTTATGACCAAGGACCTTCTCTTTCCCGGAGCCGTAGGATTGATGCTCATCGGGATCCTGGCTGCGAATATGTCCACTCTGGATGCCAGCTCTGTCTCTTATGCAGCGCTTTTTATCCGGAACCTTTACCAGCCGCTGGCCCCTAATAAATCCGAGAAACACTATCTTGGCATCAGCAAGCTCTTCATTGCCTTTATTCTGCTGGGAAGCATCTGGGTGGCTTTGTTCGTTGATAACCTTCTGGTTCTTTTTAAGTATATGATATCCATCCCTGCCATATACGGAGCAGCCATATGGCTCGGATTCATATGGAGAAGACTTTCCAAAACCGCGGTCATCATCCAAGTGTTTCTCTGTGTCGTCATATATGCGGTTCTTCCAAATTTCTTTCAATCCATGGACTGGGCCCGCCGCTACGAGCCCTTTCTTAAAGAGACCAAAGCTCAGGTCATAACAGTAAAAACCGCGGCTCTGAATGAGGATGTGGAAAAAGGACGTGCAGAAAAGGTCGGACAAAAAATATCAAAATCCCATTTCATTGAACCAACCGGGATCTTCTTTGAAGACATCGTTCGCTCGAACCCTAATGATCCTGACTCCACCAAAATAGGCCTGGGCAGATTTCACGCAGAGATATGGGTGATGAGTCTCTGCGGGATTAATTTCTCCCATTTCCGCAAAGCCCAATTAGTGGCTGTTCGGTTCTTTTTTGATGCAGCTTTTCCATTTGTTCTTCTCTTTATTCTTTCTTTCCTGACAAAACCTGTTCCGTTAAAACATCTGAACCGCTTCTACGCCAGACTGCATACTCCGGTTCAAAAAACACCTGAACTGGATGAGAAAGCAGTGGAAGAGTCTTACAGAAATCCGCGAAAATTCGAAAAACAGAAAATATGGCCGGGATCAAGCTGGGAGATACTGAAATTCACAAAAACGGATTATTTGGGTTTTGGCGGAAGCTGGGTCCTTGTAGGAGTGATTATTTTTCTGCTGTGGCTTGTTATATCCATTGGATAAACCTTTAATGCATAAATCAAGATAGGAGACATGAATATGGAGTTTCAAATCCCTGATAATATATCCGGAAGACTATCGCTTAAGGTCGAAAAAGAGCACACAGCCAAATTTTTAGGTTCGGGCAGTGTGGAGGTTCTGGCAACCCCGATGATGATCGCATTGATGGAAAACGCAGCACTTGAAGCGGTACAGTCCTATTTACCTGAAGGCTGGACGACCGTGGGCACCAAGGTGAATGTAGAACATCTCAGAGCGACTCCTTCAGGGGAAGAAGTCTATACGGAAGCCCTGCTTCTGGATCAAAAAGGCCGCTCTCTTCTCTTTCAGGTCAATGCCTATGACAGCCAGGGAATCATCGGACAGGGCTCTCATACAAGGCGCATCATAAACATGGAACAATTCATCTCCAAACTCAAGCAAAAGTAAATTCTAATCCTTGTTATTAACGAGTCGAGATTTTGTAAACCTTAGAAAATCAGGTGTGGACGTGGCGACGTTGAAGATTTAGCCTTCGGATGCATGCATTTGATCCTGGTTATTTGGAGACCATGCGCTTAAAATTAACTAGAGACAACGACAGAATAACAATCGTGATCCCCGTCATGATCAACAAGTCTTTTGTAAAATAAGTGATATCATTTCCCTTTAAGAACAGCTCCCTGATGATCCGGATCAAATATCTGAGCGGATTGATATCCGCAAGCCAACGGAAAGCCCGCGGTATATTCTCTATAGGAGTAAAAAGTCCGGAAAGCAGAAGAAACGTGACCATTGAAAACCATGAGAAAAACAGCGCCTGCTGCTGGCTGGTGCACAGAGTTGATATGAGAAGAGAATAGGAAAGAGTGGCACATAAAAAAATCACGGCCGCAATGAAAAGATACAAAAGGCTTCCCCTTATGTGTATGCTAAAAACAAGAACGACCGCCACAATCCCGATCCCCATTTCTATAAGCCCCAACAAAGCCATAGGAAGTGCTTTCCCGGTAAAGATCTCCATAGGAGTAAGCCTGGAGATCAAAAGCGTGTCCATGGTCTGCTGTTCCTTTTCCCTAACAATACATATGGAAGTAAAAAACATGGAAATCATGGTGAGAAGAAGCGCCACGATCCCCGGCCCCATATAGTTGATGCTATCCAAATCAGGATTGAACCGAATGACTGTCTGGCTTTCCAATGGAAGCTGGAAACCTTTTTGCTTGATATCCGTCATTATATAATGCCTGACTATCCCGTTAAAATAGCCGGCTGCGATCCCGGCCGTATTGGCGTCAATGCCGTCCATAAGGATCTGTATTTCCGGGTAACGGATGTTTTTATTCCCTGCTTCAAAGCTGTCCCTTAACACAATAATGGCTTTGGCCGTGCCTTTCTTGAAAATGGAAACCGCATCTTCCGGAGAACGAGAGACTTTCTTCACATCAAAGAGCAATGAATGATTGATGCGGTTCACTATTCTGTAGGCAGTCCTGCTCTCTGAAAGATTGACGACCTGGACAGGAATGTTTTTCACATCGGTCGTGACCACATATCCCAGGACAATAGTCTGAAGAATGGGAGCGATAAATATCAGAACAAGCATTTCCCTTTGTCTCAATATCTCTATCAGTTCTTTTTTAAAAAGATAGAAGACTCTCATTTCTGTGCCTTTCTCTGTTGGCTGAATTTGACAGAGGCGATAACCAAAAACAACAAACTAAAGCCAAAAAGCATCAAGCCTTGGAACATAAAATATTTTATGGCCGACCCTTTAAGGATAACACCCCTTATTACCTCCAGAAAATAAGTTGCCGGAACGATATAAGAAAAAGCCCTCAGTATGTATGAGAGCGAATCAAGAGGGAAAATAAATCCTGAGAGAAGAATGGAAGGAAGCAGGGTTATAAGAAGCGCGGCGATCATCGCGACCTTCTGGGTCGATGCAATAGTAGAAATAGTAATGCCAAGGGAAAGTCCGGTCACAATGTAAAGAAGAGAAAAGACCAGCAGTATCAACAGGTTTCCCCTAAAAGGTATATGAAATATGGAGCGGGCAAAGGCAAGAATCATAGCCCCTTCCAGTAAAGCAATGAACACATAGGGAGTTGTCTTTCCGAGTATGATCTCATGGGATTTTAAGGGTGATATAAAGAGAAGTTCAATAGAGCCTGTTTCTTTCTCTCTGGCAACGCTCAATGAAGTTAACAGGGCGGATACCATGATCATTATCACGGCTACAAGCCCGGGAATAATATAAAAGGCACTTTTGTTTTCAGGATTGAAATACAGTTTTGTGCTTATTTTAAGAATGTCTTTTATATCCTTTATTTCTGA
>CAZSZS010000032.1:0-28196 GCA_964611275.1 uncultured Eubacteriales bacterium | reverse complement strand
ATGGTCTTAAAAACAAAAGAAGAAAAAGGACTATCCCCTGATAATTTCACGGAACCTTTCCCTGCTTTGATCTCTTTTCTCTCCAGAGGGTTAGGAAGCAGATCAACGATGCTGTTAAGGATCTGATGGGTCCCAATATTTTTTTCCGCAGAAGACAAGAATACGGGAAAAATTTGCCGTTCAAAAACGCTTTTTTTAAATCCATCTATCAATTCCTTTGTGGAAAGTTCTCCGTTTTCAAAATATTTTTCCATAAGCTGCTCATCATTTTCAGCAATCATCTCAGTGAGTTCTTCTGCTTTTTTTTCAACCTCTTTTTTCAAATCATCAGGGATATCTTCCTGCTTAAAACCGCCTGTTTCTCCTTCCTCGAACAGATAGGCTTTCTTTTCTATTAAATCGATAACGCCTTTAAAACCCTGCTCTCTGCCGATCGGAATCTGGACAGGCACAGCCTGGCGGCCGAAGAAATCCTGTATGGAATCGACCGTACGGCTGAAATCAGAGTTTTCTCTGTCTAGTTTATTAACAATAAAAATCCTGGGCAAGCCTAACTCTTCCATCATTTCCCAGCATTTCTCCGTTCCCACTTCCACACCGGAAACCGCACACACGACCAAAGCTCCGGCATCAACAGCTCTTAGACTGGCTCTGGCATCCCATAAAAAATTAGAATAACCAGGGCAGTCTATTAAATTGATTTTATGATTCTCCCACTCAAAATGACAAAGGGCAGAATTGATGGATATTTTTCTCTGTTTTTCATCCGGGTCATAATCGGTTATGGTATTCTCATTATCAACCTTGGTTAACCTGTTCGTTACTTTTGAATCAAACAAGAATGCTGCAGTAAGCGAAGTCTTTCCAGAAGAGCCGTGGCCTACGATAGCGATGTTTCTTATTTTATCAGCTGAATACTTTTTCATTATGAAACCTCCTGTGTATTTAACCTGACTTATTCATCATCCAGGTTTAAATAACTCTTTTCAGATTCAGATTTATTCTTAAAAAATCATTAAAATCAACGGTTATCATACAATAAATCGTCGTTTGGACTCAAGATGTAATTGCATTCCAACAGATAAATCTCATTGTATGGTTTGCGCTCGCTTCAGCCACACATTAAATTCTCTCTATTATATCCTGCAGGTCATTTGGCAGGGGAACAGTGAATTCCTGCCGTTTGCGATTTTCTGGATGCGTGAAAGACAAATAATAGGCATGCAGGAACAATCTCGGCGTCAAGGAAGATTTTGCTCTCTTCCTCCCATAATACTTATCCCCCACAATAGGATGAGCCGCTGCCGCCATATGGACTCTTATTTGGTGTGTTCTTCCTGTTATGGTCTTTATCTCAAGCAGGGAGAAGTCCTTAAAGGTTTTTATGACTCTAAAATGGGTCTCAGCCCGTTTTGGCTTCCTGGTTCTTATAGACATACGGGCTCCGTTTTTCATGTGCCGCCCAATGGGCCACGATATGATCCCGCTCTTTTTCGTATAATGTCCCCAGACCAAAGCCAAATATTTTTTATCAACGGTTCTCTTTTTAAACTGCTCTTTAAGACTGTCACTTGCACGCAGATCTTTAGCAATGACCAGCAATCCTGATGCCTCTTTATCAAGCCTGTGAACAATACCCGGCCTTTCCTTAGGGCCGATTTCTTTAATCTCCGGGAAATGCCACAGCAAGGCATGAACCAGAGTATGCCTGGGAGTTCCGGCTCCGGGATGCACAACCATTCCAGACGATTTGTTTATTACCGCTAAATATTTATCCTGATAAATAATATCCAGAGGTATGTTTTCCGGATAAATTTCAATAGAATCAGGAAAACTGTATGTGACTTCAATTCTGTCCCCGCATTTGAGATGATAACTTGGTTTGTGAACCATCTCAGAGTTGATCAAGGCCCCCTGTTCTCTAAGCAGTCTCTGGACTTGAGCACGGCTCAGTTCATTGAGGGATTCATTCAGATAGACATCCAGTCTTTTTCCTGCTTCTGACTCATCTATGACCCTGAACTCTTTATGCGGCACTTTTTTTCTTCTTTTTCAAGAAAAAAAACAATCCAATACCCGCAATGATCCCCACTAAACAAAAAAGCTGGGGCATAGTGAGGCTTAAATAAGGCGATGTCTTATCTATCAGGATGATTTTATCAGAATGATCCCCCCTGTAGAATTCTGTAAAATACCTGATAAGAGAATAATTTATGATATAGAAAGAAAAAACGATCCCATCCATCTTCTTTCTTTTCAGTATCACAAACAGGATAACAAAATTGAGAAAATTCAATGCAGACTCATAAAGCTGAACAGGATGAAGGGGTGTGTGGATAGGAATCCCTGTAAGATTATGAGCATATTCACTGGTAAAGGTAACACCTAAGGGAGTGGAGCACGCACGGCCGTAACAACATCCTGCACTGAAACATCCAATCCGGCCAAAACCATGGCCCAGAGCTATGGCCGGCGCCACAACATCTGCTGCTTTCCAGGTCGGTATCCTGTGCTTGTGTAAATACCAGAGGGCAAACACCAATCCTGCTATAAGTCCTCCCTGAAAGACCCCTCCTGACCTGGCCAAAGCCAACAGTTCGGAAGGATATCTTGTATAATAGGAAGCATTTCCCAAAAAAAGCACGAGTTTGGCACCGATCAGAGATATGAGGATGGTATAAAAAGCCATATCAATGATTTTAACAGCTGGAAGCTCTCTTTTTTTAGCCTGAGCATAAATGAACCATAGTCCGGTAGCGACTCCCAATGCCATCATGAATCCATAGGTATGGATGGTTAAAGGACCTATTTTTATGAGCACAGGAAACATTTGTCACCTCTCTTAAAAAGCAAAACATAAGCCATCAACACGGCCCCGACCGTAAGACAAGAATCAGCCACATTAAAGGAAGGCCAGTGTAATCTGTTAATGTAAAAATCAAGAAAATCAATCACATAACCTCTTAATAGCCGGTCCAGTAAATTACCAAGGGCTCCGACAATAATTAAAGAAAAGGTAAATTTTAAGAATCTTTCCGAAGCCGGCATTTTTATGAATAGGTAAACGATCACAGCAAACGCAATGAGCGAGGCGAGCGTGAGTATAATGAAAAGGAAGGAGTTTCCCGGCCGGTTAAAAATTCCAAAAACAGCCCCTCTGTTATGGACGTGGCTTATGTTAAAAAATCCTTTTATGACAGTTATATGGTCTCGATACGGGACATATCGACTTACGATACTTTTGCTGACCTGGTCACACACCAACAAACCAGCCATGAAAAACAAATAGTAAAACGTTCGTTTCATTCTTTTATTGAGCTCACGACTTGTTCGCATCTTTTACAAAAATCCGGATATTTTTGACTTGAACCAACCTCAGGAGAATAATTCCAGCATCTCTCGCATTTTTCCCATTCCACTCTACAGACTTCTGCTGTCACTCCTTGTTTGGCATCATCCTTCAAACTCACAGCAGATACAATAAAAAGTTCGGGAAGGTTTTCCTTATACTTATCCAACAATGGATATAAAGATGAATCGGCATGAACGGTCACATGGGCTTCCAGAGAGTTCCCAATAGTCTTCGCTTCTCTTGCCTCTTCAAGTTTCTTCAACACCTCTTCCCTTATATCTCCCAGTCTTTCCCATTCTCTGAACTCCCCGGTTTCCAGCCATTGTTCCTTAAAATCTGGGAAGGATTGGAGATGAACTGAATCTGATTTTCCCTTGTAGTCAGGCAGCGCTTCCCAGGCTTCTTCGGTCGTAAAGGGGAGTATGGGAGACATCAGGACCAAAGTTGTTTTGAGAAGTCTGAAAAGGGCTGTTTGGGCAGATCTGCGCAGCATTGATTCCTTTTTTGAACAGTACAGCCTGTCCTTTATGACATCGAGATAATAGGAACTCAGCTCTACCGTGAAGAAGTTATATAAGGTGTGAAACACGATATGATATTCATATTTCTCGTAGGCTTTTATCACTTTATTTCCAATACGCGCGCATTTATCCAGGATCCACCTGTCAAAAAGCAACATATCATCCGATTCCATACTCTCCTTGTCAGGCTCATAATCATATATATTCCCCAGCATAAATCTCCATGTATTCCTGATTTTTCGGTAGGCTTCGACCAGCCGCTGAAAGGTCTGCTCTCCATATCTGGCATCTTCTTTAAAATTGAGCATGGCTACCCAGAGCCTGAGGATCTCGGCCCCATTTTTATTGATGATTTCTTCCGGCTCGATGATATTCCCCAGGGATTTCGACATTCCCCTCCCCCGTTCGTCAAGCACAAAGCCATGTGTGATACAGGTTTTATAGGGAGAGCCTCCTTTAGCTGCCACGCCTATGAGAAGCGAACTGTTGAACCAGCCTCTGTACTGATCGTGACCTTCAATATAGACATCAGCCGGCCAGGGAAGACCTTTCTTTTTACCAAGAATATTGTGGCTGGCTCCTGACTCAAACCAGACATCTAAAATATTGTTCTCTTTATCGAATTCCGTGGAACCGCATTCAGAACATACCGTGTCTTCAGGCAGCAATTCTTCTGCGGATTTTTGAAACCAGGAATTGGCTCCTTCTTTGGAAAAAATACCCGCGATATGCCGCGTTATCTCTTCATTGGCGATCACAGCCCCACACTTTTTACAATAAAAGGCCGGAATTGGAACCCCCCAGGAACGCTGCCTGGAAATGCACCAGTCCGGACGGTTTTCTATCATTTTTGCAATCCGCTCTTCGCCCCAGCTGGGAATCCATCTCACATTTTTTACTTCCTTCAGCGCTTTCTCTCTGAATCCTCCTGCATCCATGGAAATAAACCACTGATCCGTAGCCCTGAAAATAACAGGATTCTTACACCGCCAGCAGTGAGGATAAGAGTGAGTGATATCGTCTGTTTTCATGAGGCTGCCGGCTTCTTCCATGTCTTTAATAATCTCCTTGTTCGCATCAAACACATTCTTTCCTGCGTATTTTTTTACATCACTGGTGAAATTCCCGTGCTTGTCAACCGGAGTGTATATATCTATTTTGTACTTCAACCCTGTTAAATAGTCTTCCTGACCGTGTCCCGGAGCTGTGTGCACACATCCGGTTCCCTGATCAAGGGTTACATAATCCGCAAGAACAAAAACGGATTCCCTATCAATAAACGGATGTTTGGCTTTCATGCCTTCCATTTCTCTGCCTTTGAATGTAACGAGAATATCTGGATCTTCAAATCCCAAGTCTTCTGATATAAGGGGGATCAGCCTTTTCGCTGCGATCAATACCTCTCCATTGACCTGAAAAGCGGAATATTCATGTTCTGGATGGAAAGCAATGGCAAGGTTAGCAGGTATGGTCCACGGAGTGGTCGTCCAGATAAGTACGGACACTTTTTTTCCTTTAAGCTCGGGAAACTTCTTAGACAGACCGCTCAAAACGGGAAACTTTACATAAATCGAAGGAGACAGGTGGTCATGATATTCGATTTCTGCCTCTGCCAGTGCCGTCTTGCAGTGGATGCACCAGAATACGGGTTTTTTCCCTTTATATATGTTTCCGGATGGGAAAAAAGCAGCCAAATGATTCAGTACTTCACTTTCATAACGGTTGTCTATGGTCAGGTATGGATTTTCCCAGTCTCCAAAAACACCTAGGCGCTTGAACTGTTTTCTTTGAATATCCACGTACTTCAACGCATACTTTTTGCATTTTTCCCTGAATTCAATGATAGACATGTCTTTTTTATTGTTTCCTATTTCCTGGTCGACCTTGATCTCAATAGGCAGACCATGACAGTCCCATCCCGGTATATAAGGGGCTTGAAAACCCTGAAGGTTTTTTGTTTTGACTATGAAATCCTTCAATATCTTATTCATAGCTGTACCCAGGTGAATGTTTCCATTGGCATAGGGAGGGCCGTCATGAAGAACAAAAGCAGGACAGTTTCTTCTCTCTTCAAGTATTCTCTGATACAGCTTCATGTTTTTCCATTTTTCTAAGATCTCGGGCTCTTTCTGAGCAAGCTTTGCCTTCATAGAAAAAGACGTATTGGGGAGGTTTAATGTCTCTTTAATAAATTTTTTATCTGCCATATGCAGCTCCAAGATACCTGACCTTTTCATAAAAAATCGGTCTTGAATATCCCAAGTTTATCAATAGAGTATAAAGTTTAATGACAATTTGTTCAATACCTATGAAACAAGTTATTCTCATTCCATTCTATAAAATGTCAATTATATCGGCTCATTGAGCTTCGATCAAAGAGTTGAAGAAAACACAACAGAAAGGAAAAAGAGATGTTCTTTGTTTATTTTTTTATAAAATGAGCCCCTCTGCTTATCGGGTTATTGAGTGCAGCCCTTGTGATCAGCAGGGCAACCTGGATGCCGTGCTTCAGCCCAACGACTTTTTCATCCATATGGGATTCTTTATAAAATTTGTTTATCCGGTGATTAAGATAGTCAAGATCCGCCCGGGCTCTTTCCAATCTCTTGTTTGTTCTTATGATCCCGGCATAATTCCACATTGTATTGCGGATGTTCAACCAATCCTGATTGACCAACGCCGGGTCGATTCCTTCTCCGTCTTCAGGATAGTACCACTCATGAATATCCTTAAAACCATACACTTTTTCCGGACTAAAATGAGCGACAATGTGCTTGGAAGCCCTCGTCCCCCATACCAGACCCTCCAACAAAGAAGTGGAAGCCAGCCTGTTTGCTCCGTGGACTCCTGTGCATGCAGCCTCACCCACCGCATAAAGAGACTTTAATGTGCTTTGTCCATGGGCATTCACAAGAACCCCTCCACAGCAGTAGTGCGCGGCAGGAACAACAGGAATAGGCTCTTTTGTGATGTCGATCCCGTATTTCAAACATGTCTTGTAAATGTTGGGAAATCTTTTCTTTATATTTATTTTTGTATAGGAGGCAAGGTCCAATATCACATAATTCGAATTGCTGTTTGTCATCTCTTCATAGATCGCTCTTGTCACTTCATCTCTGGGAGCGAGTTCCCTTTTTCCATTATAGTTCTGCATAAAGAGCTGGCCCTCTTTTGTTTTTAATTTAGCACCTTCTCCTCTTACCGTCTCTGAGATCAAAAAAGCATCGGCATCCCTGTGAAACAAAGAGGTCGGGTGAAACTGGATATACTCCATATTGATGATCCGCGCTCCGGCTCTGTAAGCCATAGCATATCCATCTCCAATGGCTGATTGAGGGTTTGAACTGTAGAGATACACAGCGCCGCAGCCACCTGTCGCAAGGATGGTGTAAGGAGCCAGCACTGTTTTTACTTTTTTATTCTTATTATCCAGGATATAGGCACCGATGCACTGCGGCTCCAAATAATAAAAACTCGGATTCTTGGCATGATGGGGAATGGCCAACAGGTCAACCGCTGTATGGTCTGGCAGAAAGGTCACATTGGAAAAGGACTTCAATTTATTTATAAACGTCTCCTCTATGGTCATCCCTGTGGTGTCTTTGACATAAAGTATCCGCCTTCTGGAGTGGGCAGCCTCCTGCGCATAATCCAGTTCATCCGGGTATATTCTGTTAAAAGGAATTTCTAATTCCTTTATCAATATTTCATCAACCAGCTTTTTGCCCTCATTCGTTAATATCTTTACCGCCTGCTTGTTGTTTATTCCATCGCCGGTTTCCATGATATCCTTCATTAAAAGCTCCGGATTATCATCTTTTCCCAAAGATACAATTCCGCCTTGAGCATAATAAGTATTGGATTCTTCGAGTTTTTTGTTTTTTGATACGATAATGACTCTTACTCCGCTTTTTGCTGCCTCCAGGGCAGCACTGGCACCGGCGATCCCGCATCCGATGATAAGCACATCCGTCTCTATGATGTGATCCTTGTTCTGATTTCCCATGGTCCCTTTTTTATAAAAATTCCATACTGATATCTAAAGACCTGAAAGAATGGGTCAGGCTCCCTACCGAGACAAAATCAACGCCCAGGCCAGCCACTTTACTCAAATTATCAAGAGTGATGTTTCCAGAGACCTCCAGAGGGACTTTTCCTCCCACCAGTTTCACAGCCCTGCTTATCTCTGAAGCGGTCATATTGTCAAGCATAATGATATCAGCTTTGTATTGAACAGCTTCTCTCACTTCCTCCAGACAAGCGGCCTCCACTTCTATCTTGATACCTTTTCCTACAGCCTTTCGAGCTCTCTGGATCGATTCTTTAATGCTTCCCACCAACCTCAGGTGGTTATCTTTGATCAGAACCATCTCAGATAAATCGAAGCGGTGGTTAACCCCTCCTCCCATGCTCACAGCATATTTTTCAAGCATTCTTAAACAGGGTGTGGTCTTACGCGTATCCAGAAGCTTGGTCTTTGTTCCCTTTAATGCATCCACGTATCTCCTGGTTAAAGTGGCTATGCCTGAAAGCCTCTGGAGAAAATTCAATGCCAGCCTTTCTCCTTTGAGAAGCGATATGGATACGCCTTTTATCCGGGCCAGCTTGCTGTTCTTATCGAATTCCTGGCCGTCTTTTATTAACTTACTGAACTCTAAGGTACGGTCAATCTTTGTAAACACTCTCTCCGCAATATCTATCCCGGCCAAAACCCCCTCTTCACGAGCAATGATATGAGCCTCTGAGTGGGAATCAGGGTCGATGAGAGACTCTGACGTTATATCACCTGCAGGCATATCTTCTTTTAAAGCAGCCTCTATGATTTTATCTAATTTTTCAATATCCATGTGTAAAGCACAAACCTCATTTTTTTCGAATTTTATGATATACCTGGATGATGAACGAGTCAAGATGGCTACTTTAAATTAACAGGTTAACTTTTCCTCAAATTTCTTATAACATACAAGCATGGATAAAAAGAAAGCCGTTACATTTCTTTTATCTGTAGTCGTTTCTATCGGCCTTCTTCTTTTTTTGCTCACAAAAATCGAACTCAGCGATTTTATACGGACTTTTCAAAACATTTATGTCCCTGCTCTCATAGGATTTATGTTCTTTTCAGTTTTAGGGAGCGGTTTAAGAGCCTTGAGATACAAATGGCTTCTTCAGCCTCATCCCATAAAATGGAAAGACATACTCATGGTGACATTTATCCGGAATCTCTTTGTGGACTTATTTCCGGCCAGAATAGGCTCCCTTTCCTATATCTACATATTAAACAAAAGACTAAAATACTCCTTCGAAGCCTCAAGCTCTACGTTTGTCATTGCATTTTTATTTGACTTCCTCACGTTAAGCCCCCTCCTGATCATGGCCATATTTTTCGTTGGCATCGGCACCACTGCCCTGTCTGTCCCTATCATTGCCCTCATATCCGTCATCTTTTTTTTCATCATTTTTCTCGTATTATGGAAAGTCATTCCTTTATCCAATTTGTTTTTGAAAATCTATGCCTTCCTGCTGAAGACTACAGGACTGCGGGAAAAAAAATGGGCTGATCTTTCCATAGAAAAAATAAAATCAAGTAGAGACAGCCTGCAACAAATACACCAGAGAAAGATTTACTGGCCGGTGTTTTTATTATCTTTGTTCATCCGCCTGGCTAAATACACTTCACTTTATCTGCTGCTGTTTTCCCTGCTCCACAGCCACGGCATATTGTTTAGTGTCGCAAATTTTTTTAAAACGGTTTTAGGAATAACAGGAGCTGAGATGAGCTCGGCTCTTCCTGTCAAAGGAATCGGAGGATTTGGAACCTGGGAATCAGCTTGGGTACTGACAAGCAGGCTCATAGACTTTGAAAGCAGTCTAGCCATCATTTCAGGAATAGGGATTCATTTGATAAGCAATCTGTTTGAGTACGCGCTCGGAATCATAAGCCTTCTGATCATTTACTCACCCCCCTATGATAAGAGAAAAAATTAAACATCTGTGTGCTTCTCAAAAAAATATTGCCATGCCTCTTTTTTTTCTATAGAATAAAGATAAATTAGCACACAATTCAACCAGAAAAAAGACGTGGATTCTTAAATAACGGGATATCCTCTTCTCAAATGACAATTTACGGGGAGTAAAAAAATGGTAAAAAGAAGTGCGGAAGCAGATGCAAGAAGGAAAAAATATCTAAAAAACCTTATCAATAAAAATCCAAAGGATATAAAATTTTGCGTGCTCGCTGCTGGTCACGGGGGACTGGCCATGGCCGGACACTTAGCCATAATGGGATTTAAGGTCAACCTTTACAACAGGGGGAAAAGTAAAATCCTTCCTGTTAAAGAACGCGGGAGCATAAAAATCGAAGGTGAAGTAGACGGCGTCGGCGAAATAAACATCGCTTCTAATAAGATTAAAGAATGCATAGAAGGCGTGGATATCATAATGGTCGCCGTACCTGCCATAGGACATCGTTTTATGGCCGAAACCTGTGCTCCTCATTTAAAAGAAAATCAGATAGTTGTGCTCAATCCCGGCCGCGCCCTCGGTTCCCTGGAATTCTTCCAGGTACTAAGGGAGAAAGGGCTTCAAACAGTCCCTTTCATAGCCGAAGCACAGACTTTCATCTACGCTTCAAGAGCCATGGGGCCGGCTCACGCAAAAATATTCGGCATCAAAAATTCAGTCCCGGTCGCGACCCTGCCCGCTTACTGGATCCCTGGAGTTGTGAAAGCCCTTAACACCGCTTACCCCCAGTTTGTTCCGGGAGACAATATCTTTAAAACAAGCTTCAACAACATCGGTGCCGTGTTCCATCCAGCGTTAACCGTTCTCAATGCCGCATGGATCGAGGAAACTCACGGAGATTTTGAATACTACATACAAGGTGCCAGTGAATCCGTAGCCAAAGTATTAGAGGCTATTGACAATGAAAGACTAAGTGTCGCTGCTGCCCTCGGAATCAAAGCCATGAGCGCAAAGAACTGGCTTTACACAGCTTACAGCGCGACAGGAAAAAACCTCTATGAAGCTATCCATGACAATCCCGGCTATCTCGGGATCAAAGCTCCGGACAGGCTTCATCATAGATATATCGACGAGGACGTTCCCATGAGCCTGGTAACGCTTTCTTCTTTAGGGAAAATGCTTAAAGTCGAAACCCCCTCCATAGACCTCATAATCCACTGCGCTTCAATAATGAGGGGGATTGATTTCTGGGAAAAAGGACGTACGGTAGAAAAACTAGGGCTCAAAGGAAAAACCATTAGAGAGATCCGGATGTTTGCTGTGAGCGGAGAGATCTAATCCCTGTCAAAACTCATCAAAATGCAGGATATCTTCGAGCGTTCTCTTAGGCACATGGAGACGGCCTTTGTTATCTTTCCAGTACTTGATTGAATCTTTCATATCTTCCGAAACAGGTTTTTCAGCAGGATACCCAAGGGCTAAGACCGAATCGATCCCATACGACTCGGGAATCTTGAGCAGACGTCTCACTTCTGTTCTCTCTACGGATAAAAGCCAGCAACTTGCAATCCCTTTTTCCCATCCAGCAAGAATCATGTTCTCTACAGCAGCTCCTACATCCCATTCATATTGGCTGTCTTTGATCTCTTTATTTACCAGTGTTACAATATAAGAAACAGGTTCTTTTCCTGATTGAGGATCTCCTTTAGGTGCAATGTAAGCGGCCCACTTCAAACAGGGAAAGATTTTTTGGCACATGTCTTTCTTCTTGACCACGATAAATTCCAATGGCTGACGGTTCGCTGCAGAAGGCGCCAGCCTGCCTGCATTCACCATTTCCTTTAAAATTTTCTTATCGATCGGCTTTTGTTCAAACTGCCTGACCGTTCTTCTTGAAACAATGATGTCATAAAAACTCATGATAAAATTCCTCCGGCATAGATAAATAATACAAACATTTTTTTTTATTTTAATTATGATTTCCATTTATTTCAATTCATCCTCTTAACCTGATGTATTCAGAAAAAAATGGCGATGATCATTTTTTTACTTTGATTTCAAGGATATACATGCCCTTAAAAAAAATGAAAACTGAAATGTTTTTGTTTGTTGGGAAAAAAGCCCAGGACACCAGCTTGACATTTTCTTCAAAAAATTACTTAATTAATGTGTAAAAGGGCAATGACGTGAGTGAAAAATTTGATGATTCCCTTAGTGCCAGCTCCCCAAAAGCGACCCAGGAAGTTGACAAAAAACAGCTCAATGAAGTCAAAGATATCGTCAATCAGCTCGAAAAAGCCTTTTCTCAGATGAAAATTTTTTCATCTGACCATGAAAACGTTGAAACCTTCATCGATCTTCTCTTTGAAAAAATGTCACATTACCTTCAAAAAAATTGGAAGCTGGAAATAGGGATCGAAGAATTTTCATTCACTTTCAAAGACATCCCCTTTTATATTGAAAGACAGATATCTAAAAGCCTGCCCTATCTTTTTTACAAAGACGGACTTAAAATGCTGTTTTTTTACAAAGGATTGCTCAGAGATGAACTCAAGCAGTTTTTGGAGATCATAAAACAAGATTCATCTTTACCTCCGGAAGAAAGCGATATTGTCATATCTTTGTGGGAAAAAGATTTCACCAATATCCAGTACTTCGCACCGGATGACTATTTGGAAAACAAAATAGGTGTCGGGATGAAAGTCCCGGAATATAAAATCGATAAAAAAAAACTCTTTTCAGGGAAGATCACGCTTAAACCGGAAGATAAATCTTTTTTACATAATAAAGATGACTCGGATACTGAGAAGTCATTAAAAAAATCATTTGGAAAAAACCTGGGAACTGAAGAAAAAAGGCTTTCAAAATCCGAAGAAGAAATCCTTCTGGATATGGTTCAAAATCACAGAAAAGAATCCGAAGAGAAACAGTTTAAAACTCTGATGATCGATATCTTATATCTGGAAAATCGGCCTGAGAAAGTCACATCTTTGATAAAACAATTTGTCCACTACATCAACCAACAAATAAATAAAGGAAATTTCGAAATAGCGTTATCCATATATCAGGAAGTCCTTGAGCTCAAAAAGTATCTCACAAAAAATGACAATGACAAAAAAACACTGATCCAGAAATTTTTTAACTCTCCTGAAATCGAAATCAAGCTTTCCCAGGTCAAGGATATATTAGACAAAGAGTCTTTCAAAGAGTTTGACGCTTTTCTTGAATACATATCCTTCACAGGAGCTAAATCCATTCCCGTTTTAAGCTACCTCTATGACAGACTGGAAAAGCCCGAACAAAAAGATAAAATCATAACCACACTCAAACAAGTCGGGGAAAAAAATCTATCCGAACTCGTCAAAATCGCCCGTGATGAAAGACCGGAGATCACTTTAAAAATCATTACGATTCTCGGTGACTCAAAAGAAAAAAGAGCTGTAAATCACCTCGCGAGTTTCCTCAGCTTCAGGAATGAAATAGTGCTTCATGCCGCTATAAACGCCATAGGGTGTTTTAAAGATCCTCAAGCAAACAAAATTATTTTCTCTCTTCTTTCCCATGAAGACCCGGAAATAAGAGCCCAGGCAGCGGCAAATATTCATATGGTCAAAGAAGACCCTGTGTTTGATAAAGTCCTCCAAATCGTCAAGCATAAAAAATTCATGAAAAAAAGCAGAAAACAAAAGGAAGCGCTGCTTTCGGCTCTGGCAAGATCAAAGAGCAAAGATGCACTGGATCTTTTAGAAAAATTTATTAAAAAAGCAGGATTTTTTTCAGGCACGGCAAAGGTCGAATGCGCATTATGTGCTGTCGAGGCTCTTGAAAAGGCTGAGACCCTTTCCGGCTACACAATAATAGAAAACATGAAAAATTCGCCTAACAGAAAAATAAGAAAAAAGTGCGCCCGCGCAGCAGAAAGGCTTTCTCAAAGAATAAAAGAGGATGTTTCTCATGAATGATTTTGGATCTGATTTCAGGGATTCGAACCCCCCTGAAAAAAATAACAGCCCGAAGCTGATCAAAGAAGGAGTCAGGATTATCTTCAGACTCAACAGAGCCTATCGCACCTCTCTTATTTATGAACCAAATAATGCCATTTATTTACGGCAGGTAAATCTATTGCACTATCAAATCAGATCAGCCATAAAATCATATGGCAAAGTATTTCTCACACTCAAACAGAATTCCATTGAGTTTAACAACCGAAAACTGAAATTCGGTTTCTCCGATTATCATATATTCAAATTTATGCAGGAAGAGCTCAAAAAAAAGGAAATCGGAGAACTGAGCTTTCTCCCTGGATTAGAAAAGGAGGAATTAAACGAATTTATCATTCTTCTTGCTAAAAAAGGATATGATCCTAAAGACCCCTTCAAAGATTTTATTTCTGAGATAAAGAAAAAAAATATCGAGAATATTATCGTGGAAAAAATCCCCTTCTACGAGAAATCCAAGAAAAAAAACAGGGATACAAAAAATATTTTCTTCTTGGGCATGACTCATTTAAAAGAAGTGTTCCATAAGACTGATACACCACAAGACCGGGGGACACTTCTCACCACTAAAAGGCTCATGCAGTCCATATTCAATCATATCACTGATAACGAATCCTTCATACACGGGCTGACAAATATTAAAAATTTTGATGAATACACGCTCAACCACTCCGTAAATGTCTGTATCCTTTCTATATCACTGGGCAAAAAACTGGGGCTTGACAGAAATGAGCTTGTTGACCTCGGCTTAGCCGCATTTTTTCATGACTTTGGAAAACTTGACATTCCAAAAGACATTCTGGTGAAACCAGGCAAGCTGGATGAAAAAGAAAGAGAAACCATAGAAAAACACACCTTTTTCGGCGCTGTGCGCTTAATGGACTTCAAGCAAGGGACATCTCTTCCCATAGAGGCTTTAAGTGTCGCATTGGAACACCATGAATCAGAAGGAAAGGTCGGATACCCCATATTAGTAAAAAAAAGAGCTATAGATCTTTTCAGCAAGATCGTGAAAATCATAGACGTCTTCGATGCCATGACAACAAGCAGGCCTTACAGGAAGAGGAATTTTTCTAAAGAAGAAGCCCTCTCCTACATATTAGAAAGGGGCGGAAAGGAATTCGACCCGATAATTCTTAAGATCTTTATAGACATGATCGGAATATATCCTATAGGATCTTTGGTCTTGCTCAGCACCGGCGAAGTGGGAATTGTATTCGAAAAACACAAGGACTCCCAATTTATCATGAGGCCTAGCGTCAAACTCATTTCAGACGAAAACGGAAACAAAAGAGACGGCGACATTGTGGACTTAACCGAGAAAGATGAAAACGATAACTATAAAAGAAGCATAGTAAAAACACTGGATGAAGATGAGTATGATATACGGACTGCGGACTATTTCGTTTCTGAAGCCGAATAAAACAATCTATATTTTGACTTTCGCAGCACTTCATATATAATAGATTACTTTAAATTTTAGGAAAAACGAATGGCCCTTTTTAAGAAAAAAAGAAAAAAGCGCATATGTGTCATTGGATTGGACGGAGTTCCCTTTCCTATGATCCATGACCTTGCGGAAAAAAATATCATGCCTGCCTTTTCAAGCCTGATAAAGACAGGCCATCTCCACAAAATGAAAGCCAGTCTTCCTGAGATCTCTGCCGTCAGCTGGACAGATTTCATGACAGGAACAGATTCAGGCACGCATGGAATATTCGGTTTTACCGATTTAAAAAACAATTCTTATGAACTCAGGTTCCCGAATTTCCTCGATGTCAAGACAGAAACCATCTGGGATAAGCTGGCAAAAAAAGGCAAAAAATCCATTGTTATCAACCAGCCTTCCACATATCCCGCCCGAAAAATCAACGGCAAATTGATCTCAGGGTTTGTGGCCATTGAATTATCAAAAGCGGTTTATCCATTGAGCATCAAACCGCTGTTGGAAAAAATCGGTTACCAAATAGACATAGACACTTTCAGGGCCAGAGAGGACCATGATTTTCTATGGAATGAGCTGGATAAAACTCTTATCAGCCGAGAAAAAGCTTTTGAAACATTCTGGAAGCAGGACTGGGATTATTTTGAATTTATCATAACAGGAACCGACAGACTGATGCATTTCTTGTGGAACGCCTATAAGGATGAGACACATCCCCTTCATGACCACTTCCTTGAATATTATAGAAAAGTAGACCAGCTCGTTGGAAAAATAACCTCAGCTTTTCATAAGGCAACCGGAGGATACAAAGGCCTGTATCTTCTTTCTGACCATGGGTTCACCGGTATAAAGCAAGAGGTTTATTTGAATTCATGGCTTAAAAAGAACGGGTACTTGGACTTTGGGACAGAATCACCCCAAAAACTTAATGAAATCGCTCCGGAATCCAGAGCTTTTGCCATGGACCCGAATCGTATCTACATAAATCTCAAAAACAGATTCCCTAAAGGGCATGTGAAAGAAGCAGAAAAACAATCCCTTAAAAAAGAACTAAAGGAAAAACTGGAACGCTTACATTTCAAAGGAGAACCGGCTGTTGAAAAGGTCTATGATGCGGAAGAAATATACTCAGGCCGAGAGACAAGAAACGGGCCTGATCTCATTGTTCTGTCCAAACACGGATTTGATATGAAAGGTTCTGTAAAGAAAGAAGAGGTTTTCGGTCGTTCAAACCTCCAGGGAATGCACAACTGGGATGAAGCTTTTTTCTGGGCTGAGGAAGAAAAAGGTCCTGATCTCTGTATTTCAGACCTCAGCAAGATAATATTAGAGTCCATGGATTAAAGAACCATGAAGAAAAAACATATCCTCTTTCTTTTGCTTCCCTTATGTTTGCTCATCATTCCCGTCTCCTTAACAGCCTATATCGGTCCCGGAGCAGGATTTGCTTTTCTATCATCTTTCCTGGTTTTTTTCCTTACTTTCCTTCTTGCCATATTTTCTCTTCTTTCCTGGCCTTTCCGGTTCCTCTTCAGACTGTTAAGAGGAAAGAAAAGCTATAAAAACAGTCTGGTTAACCAGGTCGTCATTGTGGGACTTGACGGGATGGAGCCCACTCTTGTTGAAAAATATATGGATGAGGGCAAACTGCCCAATCTGTCAAAACTCAGACAATCCGGAACATACACAAAGCTCGGCACCACGATCCCGGCCATCTCACCAGTTGCGTGGTCATCGTTTATGACCGGATGTCATCCGGCAAAGCACAATATATTTGACTTTTTGAGCCGAAATCCCAGCACCTATCTGCCGGATCTCTCTTCAGCCCAAATCAGCAGCCCAAAAAAGTTTCTATCCCTGGGAAAATATAAAATACCTCTATCAAAACCGGTCATAAAAGGCCTGAGAAAAAGCATTCCTTTTTGGAAGATTCTGGGGCAAAACAGCATTTTCAGCACTATTCTTCGAATCCCAATAACCTTCCCTCCGGAAAAATTCTACGGACATCTGATTTCAGGCATGTGTGCCCCGGACCTTAAAGGAAGCCAGGGGACGTTTTCTTTTTACAGTTCGGAGAAGACAAGTATAGGGGAAGGAGGCGTTGCGATCCCTGTTGATGTCACAAACGGCCGCATAGAAACCTATATATCAGGCCCTCAAAATTCACTTCATAAAGATGAAGAAGAAATCCGCCTTCCTATGAAAGTCCAGATCCATGAGCCCGGGGACTCTGTCTCTATCACTATCTCGGGCAAAACAGTTCAGTTAAGAACAAACGAATTGTCTGACTGGATAAAAATCACATTTAAACCGGGATTGGGCATGAAAATAAGAGCCATATGCAGATTCTATGTCTCCGAAACATCACCTGAATTCAAGATGTATGTGACTCCTCTAAACATAGACCCGGAAAAACCGTCTTTACCGATATCCCATCCGTTCATTTATTCGGTTTATCTGGCAAAACTACTGGGGCCTTACAATACTTTGGGTGAGGCTGATGATACATGGGCGCTGAACGAAGAAGTTATAGATGAGGATACTTTTCTAAAGCTCTGCTACGACAACCATAAAGAGTCTGAAGACATGCTGTTCAATGCCATGAAGAACACGAAACGCGGTGTCATTGCCTGCTGGTTTCAAGTTACTGACAGTATCCAGCACATGTTTTTCCGCTATCTGGATAAAAAACACCCCTCCCTGAAACATTCCCGTTCGGAAAAAAGCGAAAAAGTCATAGAGAACCTCTACACAGAAATGGATGACCTGGTGGGAAGGGTCAGTGAAAAATTGAATAAAAACTCATGTTTGATCGTCATGTCCGATCACGGATTCAAACAGTTCAAACGCGGTGTGAATATCAATTCATGGCTTTACAAAAACGGCTTTTTAAGTCTAAAAAAAGGCAAAAACACCAGCGGAGAATGGTTCAAAGACGTGGACTGGGAAAAGACAAAAGCTTATGGACTGGGTCTGGGTGGAATTTATATCAATGTCAAAGACAGAGAAGAGAAAGGCTTTGTCCATCCCGGAAAAGAATACACAGCTCTCAAATCAGAACTCAAAACAAAATTGGAAGACCTGAAGGATGACAAAGAAAATAAAAATGCCATAAGAACAATATATGACAAAGACGCCATCCCTCCAGGTCCTTATAAAGATAATTGTCCCGACCTCATAGTCGGATATCATAATGGATATAGAGTCTCCTGGGATTCTGTGACGGGAAAAGTCGACTCCCATACATTCCAAGACAACACAAAAGCATGGAGTGGAGATCATTGTATTGATCCTGAGATAGTACCTGGAATCCTCTTCTGTGACCGTAAAATAAACAAACAAAACGCAAGTATTGTAGATATCGCCCCAACTGTCCTTAAATTATTTGGAATCAAGCCTCCTGTTCATATGGACGGGACTCCCCTCCTCTGAAACATTTAAACACAATCCATTTCATGCTAGAATAGAGAGAAAGAGAACAAGAATGAAAAATATAAATAGAAGAGAATTTCTTAAACTGGGGATTGCCGCAAGCTCATTATTAACCCTCTCCCCCGCTAATGTCCTGACAAAGACTATTGGGAAAAAAGCAACCCAAAAAAAAATAATCATACTGGGTTTTGACGGAATCGATCCCAAACTTCTGAAAGTCTGGATGGAACAGGGAAGACTTCCGGCTTTCCGCCGTTTATGGGAATCAGGAGATTTTAAATCCTTGCGGACAAGCATCCCACCTCAAAGTCCTGTTGCCTGGTCCAACTTCATAACCGGAATGAATCCCGGAGGACACGGTATCTATGACTTCATACACAGGGACCCTGATACCTATATTCCCATATTTTCAGCATCAAAAACATCAGAATCCAGAAAAAAAATATCCATTAACGGATATGAGTTCCCCCTTTCCGGCGGAGATGTGCAGCTTCTAAGAAGAGGCAGGGCTTTCTGGCAGATACTGGAAGACTATGATATTCCCTGTACTGTCTTTAAGATCCCGTCAAACTATCCCCCTGCAGATACAAAACAGAGGACCTTATCAGGCATGGGAACTCCGGATATACTCGGAACATACGGCATCTGCAATTTCTATACGACCGAATCCTCAGAGATAGACCCGGACATAGGAGGTGCCAGAGTCCATGAAGTCTATGTCATTGGAAATCAGGTACATGCAAAACTTCCTGGTCCGGATAATCCCTTTAAAAAAGAACATCCTGAATCATACGTTGACTTTTCAGTATATATAGATCCTGTAAATCCTGTGGCTAAAATCAAAATACAGGACCATGAATTCATACTCAAACAGGGCGAATGGAGCGACTGGAAGAGAATCCGGTTCAATATGATACCCACTCAATCAGTCAAAGGAATCTGTAACTTTTTCCTAAAACAAGTCCGTCCTGAATTCAAACTTTATGTGTCTCCGGTCAATATCGACCCGGCAGATCCGGTGCTTCCCATATCAACCCCTGAATCCTATTCAAAAGAACTGGAAAAGGAGTTCGGGCCTTTCTTTACAAAAGGCCTTCCTGCAGATACCAGTGCCCTAACCTACGGATTTTTGGATGATGGAGAATTTATCGAACAGGATGACCTCGTTTTAAAGGAACGCCTCGATATATTCGACTATGAGCTCAAACGCTTTGACTCAGGAGTGCTATTCTACTATCTCTCCAGTACGGATCAGAGACAGCATATGTTCTGGAGACACCTTGACAAATTAAGCCCCATCTATGACGAAAAACTGGCTTCTCAATATAGAGACACCATTTTTAAGATTTATCAAACAGCTGACTATGTGCTTGATAAAACCATGAAAAAAGCGGATAAGGATACCATTATCATGGCCATTTCCGATCATGGATTTTGTCCGTTTCGCCGCCAATTCCATATAAATACATGGTTAAAGGAAAACGGTTACCATAAACTCATTAACGAAAGGAAACAGGGAGAAAACAGCCTGTTTATGAACACAGACTGGGAAAAAACAAAAGCCTATGCCATAGGCCTCAATGGTCTCTACATCAACCAGAAAAACAGAGAATCCAGAGGCATTGTCTCTCCTGGTCCTGAAAGGGATAACCTCATTCATGAAATAGCCCGAAAACTTGAAGATTATAAAGACCCTGAAACAGGCGAGAAGGCGATCCTTAAAGCTTTTATTTCCGACGAAGTGTACTCCGGAGCACATATGTCTCATTCCCCTGATATAATTTTGGGTTTTAACAAAGGATACCGTATTTCCTGGGCCTCTCCCTTAGGGAGGCTTCCGAAAAAAATAGTTGAGGATAATAGGGACAAATGGAGCGGGGATCACTGCATGGCACCCCAACTGATCCCGGGCATACTGCTAACCAACAGAAAAATCAAAAAAGCCTCGCCTGCTCTTTACGACCTATCCCCTACCATGTTAAAAATATACGGGATACCTATCCCCGAAGACATGGTAGGAACACCCATTTTTTAAAGAGAGGAGCTCTAATGGGAAAAGCAAAAGTCAAACTGGAGAAAGAACTTTTAAAAAAGGTCAAAAAATTCGCCTCTCTGTCAGGCTATTCCTCTCCTGAAGAATTTATAACGCACTGTCTGGAAAAAGAGATCTCCCAGCTGGAGGAATCTGACTCAGAAGAAGAAGTCAAGAAAAAACTAAAAGGATTGGGCTACATCTCATAAACGAAAGAGAAAACGGACGCTTAAAGAAAAAAAATGATAAACATTCTTAATGTGGTTCTCAATAAAATATTCGAAATCATATTCATCCCGTTTCAAAATATAAATCCCTGGTATGGGATGATCGTTGTTTCCTTATTAACCGGCATTCTCATGCTTTATGTATTTAAACTCACTTCTGACCAGGAAGGCATAAAAAAGACAAAAAACAAAATCAAAGCCCACCTGCTTGAAATGCGGCTTTACAAAAACGACCTCATCACTTCTTTTAAAGCCCAGGGAAATATCCTTATCTCAAACTTTAAATACATGAAACATTCGGTTAAACCGTTACTGGTCATGATCATCCCCATATTACTGATCATCATCCACTCGAACTTCTGGTTCGCCTATGATGCCTTAGATATGAATGAACAGGCTCTCCTGAAAATCAAGCTATCCGAGGAATACACGCCATCGGAATTTGATATTAAGATCAACGGCAATGATGTCATAAATATAGAGACCCCGCCTGTTCGAATTGATGAGGAGAATGAAATATCCTGGCGTTTTTCAGCTTTAAAACAAGGTGATCATGAGATTGATATACAGGCCGGTGGAAAGTCAATGACAAAATCAATATCCATCGGTCACAAACCCTTAAGCAAAATATCTCCACTCAAAAAAAGAAAAAGCATAATGAACCAGCTTTTGTATCCGGTTGAAAAACCCTTAGACAAAAATTCGCCCATAAAATCCATAGAAATCTCTTATCCCACATCAGGTCTCCGTCTTTTTGGCATTAACATCCACTGGATCATATCTTTCTTCATTCTTTCCATAATCTTCGGATTTTCCCTTAAAGGATTGTTTGGGGTTGAAATCTGAACATCAACCGACCTTGTTAAACCAGACTATTTCTTCCATTTTTTTTCTTTTTTTCTCTCTGGAATGTCTGTTATCATACCGACCCATAGCTATCAAAGCCGCAATTTTATATTTTTTAGGAATATTAAAAAACCTTCTCGTCTTCCGGACATTGAACCATCCCATCCAGCAGGTCCCGATTCCCAGTTCTTCCGCTTGAAGAACCAAATGCTCGCCTGAAATACCTATATCAATAAGGTGGAACTGGATGCTCTGTATCTGTTTCCCTATCCTGTGAGTGATCACATTCAACCTTGCCATGACCAAGATGAACACCGGTGCTTCCCTGGCAAACTTTGATACAGAGTAGATTCCGGAAAAAGCCTCTTTCTCATATTTTTTCTTTACTTCAGGATCATCTATGACCAGGTATCTCCAGGGCTGAGCATTTTGTGCTGAAGGGGCAAGCCGGGCTGCTTCAAGGCATTTCAAAACATCCTCCCTCCCCACATCTTTCTTATTGAACCTTCGGATGCTTTTTCTTTGGGCTACAATCCGCATAAACGGGGTGAACTGGTCTTCACTTTGTTTTTCTGTCATATCTCTCACTCCAAAAAAGAATCATCCCATTGTACGTGATAAGAGAACCTGAAGACAAGCCGTGCCTGGATTTCCCTTTCGTTTTTCTTTTTAAGTATCTACTCTTTCGAGATATTTGACCTGGATGATGAATGAATCGAGGTTGCTGCTCTATTGTTAATTTTTCAGTTGTCTTTTTTGCATAAAACATGTATATCCTTGAAAGCAAAACAAAAAAAACTCATCGCTATTTTTTTTTATGAATAGTGCAGGTTAAATAATATGGATAAATTAGGTTAAGAAGGAGGAATTCGTGTTTAAAAAGACTCTGTTCAGAAACATCATGATATGCTGTCTTATCTATTCTTCCGTCTATGCATCTGAACCTTTCTTTTGTCCACAGATCGCCAGTTACAAAATAGAAGTAAACCTTGATACTGAAAACAACACACTTGATGCTCATGAGATCCTTACATGGAAAAACGACACTGAAGAGCCCACATCTGAAATCTGGTTTCATCTCTACTGGAATGCTTTTCAAAATAATCAAAGCACTTTTTTGCAAGAGTGCTCCCGGATAGGATATGACTTTTCGATCATTGACGAAGACGACTGGGGATACTGCCTTATTCATTCGATCAAACTCCTAGGTAGCCAGGACATTCCCGATGAAGACCTGGGACCGACTCTGGAATACCAACAACCTGACGACATGAATGACAGAGACCAAACCGTATTCTCTGTGAAGCTCCCCCGCCCTGTAGAACCCGGGGAAACCATTTCCCTGGAAATAATTTTTTCATCAAAGGTCCCGGCTCCCTTCTCCAGGACCGGAAGATACAAAGACTATTATTTCATTGCCCAATGGTTCCCTAAAATAGGAGTTTTTCAGGAAGGAACATGGAACTGTCATCAGTATCACGCATCAAGTGAGTATTTTGCTGACTATGGGACTTATGATATCAGAATAACTCTCCCTTCTTCCTATAAACTAGGCGCCACAGGAGAATATAAGAATAAAACAAACAACGGAGACGGGACATCCACCCATCAGTTTTACCAACACAGTGTGCATGATTTTGCCTGGACCGCAAGTCTCCACTTCTTAAAGTTTACGGAAGATTATGAGTTCACTCCAGGTAAATCAGTCAAAATCACACTTCTGCTCCAACCCTATCACAGAAATTTAAAGCAGCGATACATGGAGGCTGTGAAAAACGCTGTCAGATATGCCAGTATGTGGTTTGGTGACTACCCTTACTCGAAGATAACCTGTGTCGATCCCGCTTACAACAGCCGGTCAGGCGGTATGGAATACCCTACTTTTTTTACAGGCGGCGCTTATTTCCTATCTCCAAAAGGAGTCCCCAGTCCAGAGGGAGTTACCATACACGAATTCGGTCATAATTATTTCTACGGATTGATCGGGACCAATGAGTTTGAGAATTCCTGGATGGATGAAGGAATGAATTCCTATTTAGACACCATTATCTATCATAAGGCTTACGGAGAACCTTTTTATTCTGACTCTTTCCTCGGGATTCCCATTGCCTTCAAGAAAGTGACCATACCCATTGAATCCGAGGGAATTTCCGAACACAGAAAGACCTGGAATAAGGACCCTCTTCAGAGATATTCCTGGATGTTCATGGATCAGGACAGTTACGGAGCTAACTCGTATGGGAAAGGGCAGCTCATGATGTTGACACTTCAAAGAATGATGGGTGAAGAATTGTTTTCAGAAATGATCAAAGAATATTCAACGAGATACTGGTGGAAACACCCAAAACCCGAAGATTTTTTCTCTGTCGTCTCTGAATTTGCAGGAGAAGATATGTCCTGGTTTTTCAATCAGGTCGTATATGGTTCTGACAAACTGGATTATTCCATCAAAGGAATAGAAAACCACAGAGTGAGATATGAGCAAGGATTCTTCGATAATCAATATGTATCAGGACAGAAATCTGAAAAAGAGGAAAACCTGTTTCTAAGTGAAGTGCTTGTACGCCGTCTGGGAGGAGTTCAAGTCCCGGTAGAGGTCCTTATTGAATTTAGAGGCGGAAAAAAAATCATAGAAAACTGGGACGGGCAGCACAGATGGAAAAAATTTGCCTACAAAACCCCTGTCAAAATAACAAGAGCGATTGTGGACCCCCGATTTGTTTATGTGCTTGATACAAACAGAACCAACAACAGCTTTTCCTTAGAACCCAATAAAAAAGCCGCTTACAAATGGGCCATGAACTGGATGGTATGGCTTCAGCATACCATGGAAATGTTTGCAAAACTGGGAAGCTGAAAAGAGTGAAGAGGAGGACACAATGAAATCCCTTATCAACCTCATCAAAGGATTTAATATGACGCGCAGAACAATAAAAATGGTCCTCTTGCTTTATATTATCAATCTCCTGTTCTCCATGTTGCTTGCTGTGCCTCTGTATCATTCCTTAAAAAACCACATCGGAAACAGCGATGTGGGGGATAACCTGGAAAATGGATTTGATTATTTATGGTGGGAAGAATACCGTGATCAAAGCCAAGGCTTGGAGAGGACCTTCACTCCTTCCATAATGGGAAAAGGAGCTCTGCTTGAAAACCTGGAAAGTCTGATCCAGATGAATTTTCTAACCTATCCCTCTTCATTGATACTCTTCGGTCTTCTCTATATGCTTCTTCATGCTTTTTTATCCGGAGGTATTGTCTCTACATTTTTTAAGGAGCCCCTTGAATTTTCCTTAAAAAAGTTCTTCAAGGGAGCTGGGAAATTTTTTCCCTATTTCTTCGGGATCATGGTGGTTTCAGTAGGCATGTTCTTACTGGTTATGGTTTCCCTTGTAAGATGGTTTCATTCAATCGTCTCTGCATGCGCTGAAAATTCCGTCTCGGAAATACCTCCTTTCCTTCTAGGTCTTGGCTTCAGTCTCCTGACATGGGCTCTTCTCTTGTTCTTCCATATGATACTTGATTATGCACGCATCAAAACAGTATCTGAAGGCAAAAAAAACATTATGGAAACAATAACATCATCCATAAGTTTTGTATTTAAAAATCCGGGGACAACATTAGGTCTCTATTATCTGATTTTTTCTGTAAATATAATTTTATCTGTGATATACATCATTTTTCAACACCTTATTCCCCAGATATCATTATGGGGCATAGCAGGCGCCTTCCTTATCCAGCAAGTTTTTATTTTTTCCTTGATCTGGACACGCTGCTGGCTTTACTCAAGCCAACTCAAACTCATGAGATATCTGGAGTAACCTCGACTTGTTCATCATCCAGGTAAACCAAGTTAGCTTGGATAAAAATGATAAATCCATTTCTTTTTTAGAATATTTTTGATATATTCTATGGTAAATTAATCAAATGGTTTTTCATTAAAACATATGGAGGAAAAAAATATGAAGAAAAACATAGCCTTAGGACTATCCCTTGCCTTGCTTTTGTTCTCTTTTTTATCGTGCGGGAAACAGGCAACCGCTCCCAAAGCAGGAACAGCAAAACCCACGGATATGCTCAATCTTCTTCCTGTTGATTCTCAGGGAGTGTTTTTTGCTGACGTTCACACAATGATGTCCATAGAAACCATAAGCAAATCCCTGGAAGACCAGAAAAAGGCACAAGCATATTTTGATTTTATTGAAAAAACAGGAGTCGACCCAAAGGAAGACATTTTCTTTGTCGCCGCTGCCATAACAGCAGAAGATCCGGAATCAATCCAAAAGATTGCGGCTGTGGTCAATCTCAAATATGACGAAGCCTCTTTACTGGATTATATAAAAGCCAAAGCAGAAGAAGATGGGCAGGAGGTCATTGAAGCTGACCACAACGGAACCACCATATACACCATGGAAGAAGATGGGGAACAAACAGGATTTGCTTTTCTGGACAGCTCAAATATCATTGCCGGTAACCTGGGCGGCATACAGTCCGTTCTGGACGTCGTGAACAACCAGGGAGACAATATATTCAAGAATGAAGAACTCTCGATCCTTTTGAAAGAGACCAATAAAGATACCCTTTTCTGGGGAGCCTTTTTAGTCCCTCAAGAAGCGGTTGAAGAGGCGTCTTCACAAAATCCCATGCTCCAGAATTTAAAATCAGTCAGTGCTGTCATACTGAATTTCGATTATAAAAATCAATCCCTTCTCATTGATGTGAATCTCAAAAGCAGCGACCCTGAGAAAAACGTACAGTTAGCCAATGCTCTCAATGGAATCAAAAGCTTTGCCTCCATGTCCGCAACCGAAAAACCAGAAATTGGCGAACTCATAAATAAAATTCAGGTGACTTCCGGAGCAGAAGGGATAAAGGTAACGGCCGATATCCCAGAAGAACTCATGAAAAGAGTAACCGAAGCGACCAAGGCGGAAACAGAAGAAGCTGAAAAATAACAAGGGATCACTCAGGCTGTTCGGATTTTTGATCCCAGTGTGACAGGTCTCTTTTTATGTATTTCTCCAGGTTCCTGTTGTGCTCATAATAGTGCTTGATAAGCCAATCACGGGTTTTTTCTGAGGTTTCGTTCCCTTTGAAAAAGATCTGATTGTAAGCTTTTTTGATATTCAACCTCATCTGCGCCGGGATAAGATCCTTTAATCCACGCAACCAGGAATACTGTACCAATACCTCCACTGTCTTTATTCCCATCAGCCTGTTGGCGGCATTTTTTTCTGAGGCTCCCCCGTTAAAGGAGGATGTCCCTATGTCTAAGAATGCGTCCAGCTCTCTAAAAAATTTTTCCGAATTCTTTACAAGGTCATCGAAAAGCAAAACTTTGATCTGTTTATCAGAAAAGTAGCGCCTGTATCTTTGGATCTGTTCATAGTAATAACCGGAATCGATATACGTATCCACATTCATATAATACGGAAAATTTGGATTGAAATGCTTTTTGTATTCCTCTCTTGTCCGGCATTTGATCCCTCTTCTTATCCTTTGATAGTTCTTTTCAATGGCCTCCCCAAATCTTAATTCGATCCGTCTGCTGGAATAAAAACACCACCAGTGCGAATAAGCCCGTTCAACAGGATTTCTGGCGATAACGATCAGTTTGGCGGAGGGATTTGTCTTGAAGATGCTTTCTGGAACAAAAGGGAGATAAAGATTCCTGTGCTGGGCTTCTCCTATGACTTTTTCGCCTCTCCAATGGGGAAAATATGTCTTTCTGTAGAAATCCAGACCTTTGTCATATTCGTACTCAAAAAAAAAGGGTTCCTTTGGATCGGACATACACACATCTGCCGAAGACCTTAAATAGTGATAAAGAAAAGTCGTTCCGCATCTGGCCGCTCCCAGAACAAAGAGATTTGGAAGGAATTTTTTTTGTATCACCTTGCTGTAAGCTCCATGATTTTTATGTATTCGGTCAGACTTTTTTCTTTATTCAGCGAAGCGGCCTTATGAAAACAAGAATCCCTCATCTCTTCAATCCCGACTCTTTTCTGAATGAATTTCTCAATGCACCGGGTCAGTTCTCTGTCATCCCTGTATGGAAAGAGAAATCCGGTTCTCCCCGGGTCAATATGTTCTTTTATGCTTCCCAGATCCGTGGCGATAACAGGAAGCCCATAACTGTACGCCTCCACAAGGGTTACCGGAGAGACCTCAAAGCACTCAGAAGGGAAAATAAGTATGTCAGAAGCCAGCAAAACCTCTTTTTTCCTCTCCTCAGTAATAAATCCCAAATATTTGATCCGTTTGTCTTTTTGTGCGGACCTGATGATATCTCGCTCCAGCTCCCCTCTCCCGGCAACCAGCAGAGTGACCTGCTTTTCTGATACCCTAGTAAAGGCCTTTAACAGGGTTTTTGTTCCTTTATG
>CAZSZS010000031.1:0-2640 GCA_964611275.1 uncultured Eubacteriales bacterium | reverse complement strand
GGTGATGCTTCCCGGAGATTCGCTTAAAATCTACACTCCGGTTCGGGCCTATAACATAAAGGAAGATGCTTTTAATGTCCTCCCCAAACAGAAGATCGCGGATCAGCTGAAAGCCAAACTGAGAAAGGATATTGTCATGGGAGCCTCTGAATACAGAAACCTTTATGAGCAGATAAGGAAAATTGTCTATACAGAGGATTTTAGACCAAGAGCCCTCGCTTGTATGACTGTTTTAAGGAAGATGAAAGAGCTGCAGCAGGTGGATGTATCCAAGCTCACTCAACTGGCAGAGGATCTCAAACAAACCGAAGGACAAAAACATGTTTTTTTGTTTTTTCAAAAACAGAGCCTTCCCATTCCTGAATTTATTATTCCCTTAGATAGATTGGAATTACAAGCCAGTATGCCCCAGCATGTGGATGAAATTAAAACAGCTTTTTCAGATGCCTCCATATCCGGTCATTTTGTGTTCATAACAAAAAAGCCGTCCGATGAACTGGATTTAACCCGGATGACAAATTACGCGGACCAGGAGATAAAAATGGAGGATTCTTCGGGTGAGATATTCGGTGCGTTTAATGACCTGGCCAAAGCAACAGGGGGCTTGACCGAAAGCTCCGCCAATGTGGCGGTGGCGTTTAAAAAGTCAGTGGAGGCTTCTGAAAATTATTACCTTGTCTATTACACTCCCAGTGACTATAAGGCAGACAACAAGTTCCACAAAATAGAGGTCCGGATCAGAGGCGGCGGCTACCGGATAACCCACCGGGCAGGCTATGTGGCTGATTGAGAGAATTATGAACCATTTTAATTTATAAAAAGGAGGAGGAAAATGAAAAAATATATTTTCATTCTGTTTTTCTTTTTGCTTCTCTTTTCGTTCATTTTTTCCCAGGAGATCATCGAAAATCCTAAAAAACCCCTGAATCCCAATCCAGGCCGGATCCTTGAGCTTAGGGAAGTTCTTCGGATTAAAGATCAGGGAGGGGTTTTCTTTTTCAAGCAGCCCCAGTTTCCAAAGGTTTCTGAGGATGGCTTTCTTTTCCTTCATGACTCCAATCAGTTCCTTAAATTCACACCCGAGGGCCAATTTGTGAAAAACCTATTAAAAAAGGGCCAGGGACCGGGAGAGATCCAGCAGTTCGCAAGTTATGTGCTTCAGGGGGAGGACATCTTTGTCTATGATTCAGGAAACTCTAAAATCCTGCATATGGATCTGGACGGGAAATTTCTGGAAGAATTCCCTTTGACAGAACGATACATCCTTTTGCTTGGGCTTTTGGGAGATTATTTTGTTTTGACCAAAATGAGTTTTGAGGATGCTGAGAAGAGCACAGGGAATATTATTGACATGCCTGTATCCATTGTGGTGCTTTCAAAAAAAGAAGAAGTGATAAAGGAATTCCCCGCAGCTCTTCAGAGAGCTTATCGAGGTGAAAATATCATGGTGAGTCGGGGGCGTTCTTTCACCATCATGAGCCATGACGGCCGCTTCTGCATCTGGACTGATCCAGAGGAATATATGGTTACGGTTTTGGATATTGAGACAGGGGAAATTGTCAGTAAATTCACCCGCCAATACTCCCGGGTCAAAGCCCCCAAGAGAAAAACAGAGCAGCCCGGACCCAAAATTCCTGAGAGGAAATATCTGCCCGATATTAACTATATTTACACATATCAGGGAAACATCCTGGTGTGGACATCCACTTATGATAAAAAAAGAGGTATGCTTTTTGACCTGTTCGATAAAAAAGGCACTTATCTGGACAGCTTCCGGTTGAATGTGAGAGGAGTCCTTATCGGAACACAGGAGGAATTCTTATTCTTTAGAGCATACAATGAGGATGGGACCATAGATGTGGTCAAGTATCAGGTGGAGAAAGAATAAAGACCAGGTTTTCATTTTCGCTTGTTTGACATGCTTTTCTCTTTAAATTAGAATTTGTAGAGAAGGGGTAAGAGATGAAAAAAATCATTTTATTAACAGCTGTTCTTTTTTTGATTCTTTTGACTTTTGGCCAGGAAATACAGGAGGAAGCCAAGGCCATACTCATTGAAGTGGATGTAAGGGTCTTTAAAGGGAATGAGTTTATTAATGACCTTGATATCCATGATTTCGAACTCTATGAAGACGGCGAGCTCCAGAAAATAGAAGCGGTTTATTTGATAAAGGAGAAGAACATAGAACGCCAGCTTATCGACACCAAACTGGAAACCCCGCCCGTCAAGCCCATCACCTCCATACAAGAAAGGACTTTTATCCTGATGTTTGAGCTTGTGGAATACCTGCCGCGCGTGGGGGAGCTGATCGATTATTTCTTTAATGAAGTTATTCTGCCCGGAGATTCTCTGATCATCACAACTCCAAGAAAAAACTACCGCTTCAATGAGCAGGCTTTTGAAAGAATGCCGATGGCAGAGATAGCCAAAGAGTTGAAGGGAAAAGTGAGAAAAGATGCGCTGTTGGGCAGTTCAGCCTACCGGAATATGATTAAAGAATACAAGAAGCTTGAGCACACTGTTTTTTCAGATCGGGATTTGCAGATTCAAATGCTTATGGAGACTTTTCGGAAGCTTAAAGGATATATGTACATCGACAAGCAGAAAATATCCCAATTCGGAGAGTTTTTGAAAAATATT
>CAZSZS010000030.1:0-7908 GCA_964611275.1 uncultured Eubacteriales bacterium | reverse complement strand
TGTTTTTATATGAACGTTTTTATCTGATCTTGATCGCGCTTTTTGTTCTGATTGCCGGAACGGTCGGAATTGTCCTGATAAAAAAATCGAAAGCGAAACGAAATCAAAATCAGAGAAAGGACCTCCTCGGCAGGGAACAGGCGGAAGAAATAGAAAAAAAACTTGTTTATCTTCTCGAGGTCAAGAAAATCTACCGTGATGACAAACTGACACTCCTTTCATTGTCTGAGATACTGGGGATCACCCCCCATCAGCTCTCGTGGGTTATCAACAACAGGTTGAACAAGTCTTTTCCCTCGCTGATCAATCACTACCGCGTCGAAGAAGTAAAAACAAAACTGGCCGGGACCGGCCGAAATGAAACCACCATTCTTCATTCGGCTTTTGAATCGGGATTCAGCACCAAAGCATCATTCAACAAAGCGTTCAAGGCAATTACGGGTTTGACTCCTTCACAATATCGAAACAAACACTTCCGGGAAGACGGTTTCTCCTCAACTTCCAAGTAGCGATTTATCAATCGATACTTCCAGTAAGCGCATGATAATCATGGGCTTCCTTTATGTTGAAGTCTTATTTACGAATGTTGTCGATTTTCTTCGGCTCCTTTCGTATTCATGAAGGGACAATGCGGAAATGGAACACCAAACATGACATGAAAGGAGTTACAATGAGAAAGCTGCCGTTTTACGGATGCCTGTTTATTCCTGTTCTTTTGTTAGCCGGGCAATCGCCTCTGAAAGACCATCCCTCCAAAGGAAACTGGAATTTTGATCTTGAGAAAATCTGGGAAGTGGACAAAGCGGGAGATGAGGATTTTGGACGGATTGCGGAACTTCTGGTTTCAGAGCAAAAAAACATCTTTGTCCGGGATTTTAAAAACAATGTCAGTTACATTTTTGATGACGGAGGACGCTTTGTAAAAAAATTCGCGCCTAAGGGAAACGAACCGGGTCAACTATCCCACTATCTCAATCGTTTTCAGGCAGGGGAAAAAATCGTATTGGCTGCCCCGGAAAAGCTCCATTATTTTACTCAGGACGGTGCTTTTGACCATGCCGCGGACAACAACCTGTTCATCCGCTTCCCGCTTACCTTTCTGAATGAGAACGAATTCATCTACGCGCCGAACCTTCCTCAGTCGCCGGTCCATGAGAGAAAACTGAAATCGTTCAATCTCCTTTCCGGTGAAGAAAAACTACTTCTAGATTTTTCAGACCCGGAAAATCCCGACGAGAATTTTATCCAGGGCCTGATGGTCATGATTTTTGGTTTGATCCCTCAGGTGGACCTTGTTTCTGACGGCGAAAAAATCATGTTCGGCCGCAACGACCAGTACAAGATTTTTACAGCGGATCCGACCGGAAAAATCCTGTCATTTTTCAGCTTGGACAGAAAAAAAATGAAAGCCTCCGCGGAAGACAAGCGGAATCATTTCTCCGGCTCGAGCATTCCCAAGGAAACGCTTGAAAAAATCGTTACCCAACTTCCTGACGAGATGACCTTTTTCAGTCATATCGATGCCATGGACGGTTATATCTATGTCTTCTCCGTCACAGGCATAGGAAACAAAACGACCTCCCAGCAGATCGACATCTTCTCTGAGAAAGGCGAGTATCTGTACCGCGGAGAAATAAAATTCGGCGACAATCTCAAATTCGGCAGTCCTTCCAATCTTGTCCTCGGGAACGGATATCTCACTGTCATTCTCGAAAATGATCAAGGCGAACTAAAACTTGCAAAATACAGGATTAAACTTCCTCAATGAGTCTATGACAGCCCAAATTTGGTTTCTACCGCAGGACCAGCTGTGTGGATCCCAGGGTGATCGTGTCGCCGCTGTTGAGATAGGCTTCCGTGACCTGCTTGCTGTTGACAAATGTCCCATAGGAACTGCCGAGGACCCGAAGCAGATATCCCTTTTCTGAAATGGTAATCTCCGCATGCGTTCCGGATGATGACGGATCAGCAAGGACGACATTGTTTGTCGCTCCGCGTCCGATGGTGATTCGAGTGCTCGTTATCGGGACACGAAGGGATGTTCCGTCCTTGTAATAGATGTCCAGATTGGCAAGGATGGCTCCTGTTTGAGCGGTCGGGACTTTTTTCCTTCGAGACACAACAACAATGATGGCCAGAATCATCAGGAATACGGCCGAGAAGATAACGAGGACCCAGGCCCAATCCGGAATCCTTCCACTTGAATAGGCAATTCCCCCTCCGCCTCCTGTCATAGGGGCCTGAGCGATCGCTTGAGAAAAAGCCGTCGTCAGCTGATTGAGATTCTGGGCGTCATAGGACTGCCCTCCTCCCGCGTTGGCGACATCCGTCAGGGCCTGCTGCGCCTGAGGATCATTCTGCAGGCCGAATCCGATGGTGGAAATGGCCACCGGCATCGCAGCACCTGATCCTCCACCTGCGGTTGGAGGTACGGTGGTGTTCAATCCCACGCTACCGTAGGGAGGAGCCTCCGTGAAGGGTTGCAGATCTGTCGGCTCCGGCTGGCCGGCGGCAAGGGTGTTGGAGCTTCCCATCCCCGGAGAAAGAGGATCCACCTCATCGGGAATGATGTCGGGAGGGGCTGTTATTCCCGGCGGAATTCTGTCCGCTCCTCCTGCGCCTTGCTGTCCCTGGGACTGAGGTTGAGCCTGCAGGCTGGGCGTCATCCAGGCCATAATCACCGACAGAAAAGCCGGTCCCGTGATATTCCGGGAAGGGGATGGGATTTGCAGAGAGGTAATCTGAAACGGAAGCCTTTTCTCTCTGCTCTCTATGGCGGCTGAGGAACTATCAGAATACATATGAAACTCTAATCCTTTAGTTCAAGGGGAAGAAGGGGGATCTTTGTTCTTTTTGAGTCTCTATTCCACTGATTTTCTTATGTCTTCTCTTTTTTGGGGGTTTCTTGTTAACCGGACGTATTTTTTGTGTGTATTATTAATGATGAAGTCGCTTAGAGGGTGGAAATTTTAGGGAATGGAGTAAAAATCGTCACCAACAGAAAAAACAAATTCCTATTCCAAGAAACTAAGGAGAGAAAATGAGTAAAAACAAATTATGGGGCGTTTAATAACACCTACAAATTATGGAATGGTTTCACAAAGTCCAAGAGGGTCTGATATGCCTAGAACTTCTTCCAAATCGCCGATAGTGGTGAAAATACCGTCGTCAGGAAAAAACCGTTTGAGAAGACGCTCTGTAAAGCGCTGGGAGCCGGGTAAATGTTTCCTGTTCATTTTTTTGCCGCAGATAGGGTGAGACGGGGAATACCATCCCAAATGCTGTCCTGAAGTTTTTTTATATCAAGCAGAGCTTTGATACCCACGCGGGTAAGCTCGTACATCCGTTTTCTGCGGCCTCCCCTTTTTTGTGTAGGCTCTGACAGATAGGAAGTCAGATACCGTTTTTGAACAAGACGTTCCTGGGTCACAAAAGTGGTGCCGAAGGACCATGTCTTGCCTGTGCTTTTGTTCACCTGGTCGCGAATGGTCACAGCATAAGCGTTGTCCTGGAGCTTCCAAATAGCCAGAAGGAAAAACTCCTCAGGCCTTGATAAAAGTTACATTCTTTACCTCGCATATGTTTTTACATAAAAAATAAAACAAAAAATCCTTGACAAAGCATGTTATTTGTTTTTCTTTTGTAAAATTGATTCTGTTATTCATAACGGAGCGCATTAACGGGATCCTTAAGGCAGGCCCGCACAGCCTGAGAACAAATGACCATCAATCCAAAGCAGAGAACGATCGCTCCCGCCAGTGGAAATATCCAGAGGGATATTGTGGTCCGATAGGCAAAGCTCTGCAGCCACTCGGAAGCAACCAAATAGGCCAAAGGCCAGGCCGCTGCATTAGCACATAATATCAAGATAACAAATTCCCGGGAGATGATGGTCATGACGGCCGGTATACTCGCTCCCAGCACCTTCCGGATTCCGATTTCCTTGGTTCTGCTGGACACGCTCAAGGCAGTAAGCCCGAACAGTCCCATTCCTGCGATTAACATGGCGAAAGCCGTGGAAAACCGAATAATCCCACTCCATTTCCGCTCACGTTCATACTGAGAGCTTAGAGCCTCATCCAAAAAAACCGGACTGAATGGCTTATCAGGATTTGTCTCCCTCCAAATCTCCCGCATGGCGACCAGGGCAGGGGCCGGATTTCCCGGCTGGAGACGAACCAGGATGTACATCAAGGGTCCTTCCGGCCTCATGTTCAACATCATCGGCCCGATCTCCTGATGAAGGGAAGCGAAATGAAAATCCTGAATCACTCCGATAACCGTCGGTGTATATTTATATCCTGCGGGCCTGGTGTCTTTGGCAAATTCGGAAAAATTTTTTCCTACCGGATTTTTTAATCCGAAGCGGCGCACCAGGGCTTGGTTGACGATCACGGCATCTTCGATATCCGAGGGATATTCAGGTGAGAAATTTCTCCCTTGAAGAAGCGGGATCTTTACGGCCTCGATAAAATCGTAATCTATCCTTTTATGAGCTACAGTGACCAGTGAATCCTGAAATTTATAATCCGTGACGTTGGAATAACCCATGGGAGTGCCATAGCCGCTGGTCCCCGCCACGGCCAGGATCTCCGGATGCTTTCCCAGCTCCCGCTGAAAAACTTCCAGCGCCCGGTCGCCTGATTCGTCATAGTTCCAAAAAGAATAGGTTGGCACTGCAACCAGGTTTTGATAATCGAATCCCATATCCTCCCGGGTTAGGTAATCAATCTGCTTGATCATAACCAGTGATCCGACAACCAGGAATAAGGTGAGTGTGAATTGAAAAATCAGTAGAGCGCGTGTAAGAATATTTCTCCCTCCCATTCGGAGTTTTCCCGAGAAAATATCGGTGATTTTCAGACTTGAGAGAATGACGGCTGGATAGCCTCCGGAAATCAATCCGGTCAGAAGCAGTAGGCCCGAAAGCACAGCAATAGAAGGAAAATTCAAGAGAAAATCGAGAGACAAGACCTTCCCCGTATAGCGATTGAACCATGGGAATGCCAGCATTGATAGGACGGTCCCCAAAGCAACCGAAATGAGACTCAAGAGCAGAGACTCATTGATAAACTGTCTGATCAAATGGAGTTTTCCAGCCCCGATAACTTTTCTGGCGGCTATTTCTTTAAGCCGCAAGGAAGAAAGACCTAAGGATAAATTCGTATAGTTAGAGCAAGCCAACAACAATACAACCAGGGTGATTCCGAATAAGATCCAGGAATAAAGCGGGCGGCTGTGTCCCCCAAGTGAGGAAGATCCAACGGCACCAAGATGAAAGTCCTGTAATCGGTAGAGGCCTAGGCTCAAGCTTGCAGGATCCATTCCGAACTTCCGGAAATCTTCACCGTAATATTTTTCAACGAAACCCGGAAGCTTAGTCTCAAGATCATGAGGACTGCTTTCCGGATGGAGTTCAAGGAACATGGCATGAAAAAAAGGAGTATCGATCAATCCTCCGGTGAACTCCTCTCCGAATATATCAGAGAAGTGTTTAAATGAGATAAGAAGATCGAACTGAATGGATGAGTTGCCTGGAATTCTTTTCAACACTCCTGTCACTATAAAATCATGAGGCTGGTTACCCATATTGATGGAGAGAACTCTGCCGACCGGATCGATGCGACCAAAGAAGCGGGATGCGGATTCCTCGGTTAGGACGACTTGATTGGGTGCATCTATAGCCCTATCGGACCGGCCTGAGCGGAAGGGAAAATCGAAAAGGGAGAAGAAGCCCGGATCCGCTAGAGCCAGATTTTGATTTTGGATGATTACGCCGGACTTGACAGCTTGGCTTGTTCGCCAATAGCGCACAACGCTCACGATTTCAGGGAATTCAGCTTGAAGGGGCTCGGCCAGGATAGGGGCTGAGACAGCCGCCGGGGGATTATTCATCACCTCAACAGTGGCCATATAAATGCAGGGTGCTTTGGCATGGAATCGGTCGTAACTCCACTCGTCCCTAATATAAGAAATCAGCAGAATACAGAAAGCCAGGCTGACGGCAAGTCCGCTTATGTTGATAAGGCTATAAATCCTGTGCTTTTTGATATTTCTCGTAGTGATCTTTATATCATTAGCTACCAGAACCGCGATCCATCGGAGTTTAGACATTAAGATCGGGATGATGACAGCCAACAGCCGGATTTGAACCCTCAACCGGGCTCTTAAGCAGTTCTTGTGCTCTAAATCTTCACTTAGGCCTTCCTCTAAATCTCCTGAGAAAAATTCGTAATCCTCTATGGACAATAGGCGTTTTAAAAACCATTGTCCCCATCGGGGAAGACTAGACTGACTAGGATTCATGAGTGCTTCCTGCTTTAATGGCCAGGCTTGAGAATCCGTCCCACAAGGACTCCTGGACTTCCCTTGTTTTTTCAAGTGCCCGCACTCCTGCTTTTGTGACGGAATAATACTTTATAGCTTTACCTCCCCTCTTTGATGTTGCTACTCCCACCTGGTGCCGGACGTATCCCATTTTTTCCAGACGCTTCAACGAAACATAAAGCGTGCCGTAAGAGAGTTCCTTGGAAGTTTGATCTTCCAGGTAATCCTTGATCGTGACCAGATAGGCGTTATCCACCAAATGAAGGATGGTCAAAAGGACATGTTCTTCATGCCTTGTTAATAACTTCATCCTGTTTTTCTCCAAATTTCTTTCGAATTTAAAAAGTTATCATAAATTAAGTTAATCCGAATTTCTTTCGAATGTCAAAAGAAATTTTTTTGAAGATCTTTAATACAAAAAAATATGACAAATCAGGACTTGTACTTCTTTATCTGCTTCTTTGCTTTTTGAATGAATTTTCCGAACTTACGGTCCTTCTCTCTCTTCTCAAGTCGAGTCATAGTGTTAAACTCATTTTCTTTTACCAGTTTTAAATAATTTGCATACTTGCTTTTATCCAGATCACCGGACTTTACAGCTTTTAATACGGCACAGCCGGGTTCATGCGTGTGTGTGCAGTTCGAGAATCTGCACTTTCTGGATAGATCCTGAATCTCAGAAAAAACACTTTTTATGCCAGTCTTTGAATCGAGCAGCCCGATCTCTCGCATCCCGGGATTATCTATCAGGAAACCTCCGTTTTCCAGTATAAAAAGGTGTCTGTGTGTGGTAATGTGTCTGCCTCTATTCGTATGGGAGCTTATCTCCCCGGTTTTAATGAGGTTTTTTCCTATAAGACTATTTATGAGAGAAGACTTCCCTACTCCAGAGGAACCCAGGAAACAATAGGTAAGGCCTTTCTTAATATCCTTCATTAAATCAGCCATTCCCTTACCTGTAACAGTGCTTGTTGTATAAATCTCCATGCCTTTGAATCTCTCTTTTATTTCGGATATTCTCCAATCCAGATCTAAATCATCTATCAGATCAATTTTATTGAGCACGACTGCCGGTTTTATCCCACCAGATTCAGCCAATGAGAAATATCTTTCAAACCTGTTTAAACTGTAATCCCTATCAGGAGACTGGACAACAAATGCCACATCGATATTTGAGGCAATGATCTGCACCTCCGTTTTCCCTGCTGATTTTCTTTTCAGCACTGTCTTTCTCGGAAGTATCTTATGGATAACGGCCTGCTCCTTATCAAGAGGCGTTATGAGCACCCAATCGCCGACTGCCGGATAATCTTCTCTGGTTGAAGCCGTAAACATCATCTTGCCGGTTATTTTTGCAGAAAATTCGGATATTTCGCTTTTTAGAACGTAGGACTCTTTATACTCGGCTATAATCCGGGCCCGGATAAGGCTTTTGTCATTTTCGACCATCGTTCATTACCGTAATTGCAGGGAATTTTACTTGTTTGCCTCACTTAATTCAAATATTATCAGCTTTTAAATTCAGATAAGGCAGCTTAGTATTTTCCTAAAGGTCAACCATATAGGCTTTAAGAAATTTTT
>CAZSZS010000029.1:0-6340 GCA_964611275.1 uncultured Eubacteriales bacterium | reverse complement strand
CGGTTGAAGTATTCCCTGGCTTCTTTGATCCGGTTTTGTTTTCTGTAGACCTGGGCTAATTCCAGATAAGCCTCCCAGAGGATCTTCCCGCCCTCTATTTTTAAAGCCAGGTCAATGGCTTCTTGGAAATATTTTGTGGATTCATCGAAATTTCCCTTGTTTGAGTGGATGATGCCGATGTTGTTGAGGATCATGCCCATGGATTCATTGTCTTTGAGGGTTTCTGCTTTTTTTAAGGCTTCTTTAAAGGTCCTATGCGCTAAATGGAAATGATTTTCATCTCCGAAGTATTCATGCAGGTCTGAATACACAGAGCCGAGGTTGTTGAGAACATAGACCTCTTTTTTCAAGTCTTTCATTTTTCTGAACAAACCGAGGCATTCATTATAATTATCGATTGCTTTTTCAAAGTATTCCTTTTTTTCGGTTGACAGACCCAAATTTCTGTAGACAGTGCCGATTCCGTTTAGGTCAATGGCTATGTAAAGCGCATCCCCAAATTCCCTGTCGATAGATAGCGCTTTGTTAAAATAATCAAGGGCTTTGTCATAGTTTCCGATATTCTTGTAGATGATACCGATGTTGTTGGAGCAGTTAGCGATCTCGAGTTTATTGTTGAATTCCTTTGCGATATCCAGTGACTCTTCGTAGTAAAAAAGCGCCTGGGAATAATTTTTATATTTTCTATGATATATGCCGATGTTGTTGGAGCATTTGCCTATTTCTTTTTTATGGTTTAATTTTTTGGCGATTGTCAGGGCCAGTTCATTCATATTTTTAAAATCTAAAATACTTCCTATTTCGTAGTATGAATAGCTTAAATACCTGAGGCATTTGAGCTCATGCTCTTCCAATCCGTTTTCTCTGCACAAAGCAACAGCTTTTTTCAATGTCTCGATTGATGTTTGATAGGATTCCGAATCCCTTTGTAATGTCCCTTTTGAATAGAGGTCATGAATGGTGATGATGGTCTCTAATTGGTTTTGTCTGACCGGGTCCTTGTTCTTTTTTGCCAGAGAGAGGGCCTCATGGTATTGTTGGGTGGATTTTTCATATTCTCCTTTGTTCCAGAGCATGAGAGCGATTTTTCCCAGAGAGTCGAGCTCCTTTTCAGAGCTTTTTATGTTCCTGGCCAGAGTCAGAGATTGTTCAAAGAGCTCAAGAGATTTCTCAAAGTCGCCCTTGAGCTGGGCTCTTTCTCCTGAAGAGAAGCATTCGGAATAGAGAATTTCAGGGCCTGGTTTAGGGGCGCTTTTGGTTGCGGGGAAGGTGTAAGAAAAAAGAAGGAAACAGGTAATGTTTAGGGCAAATAACTTTTTAAGGACGCACATTTTAGATCTGAGCTTCTCTATAATCAGGCCCTGCCATTATATAGAAGATGCTCTCCTGGGGTCAATCCCCTTTAAAGAGGATTGACAGGGGGGAAAATAGCCTCACTACCTCACCCCTAAAGGTGAGGCAGAAGAAAATGTGCCTTGATGTATGGAATATGTAAAGTTTTCGCTTTATTTAATAAAAGCTTCTATTCTTTACGGCTTTGAAGGAGTGAGGGTTTATCCGTCTCTGCTTGGTCTTGGCTCCACAAGATCGCCGGTCTTCTGCACGGTGTTTTCGGTATCCTGGGTATATGTGTCATGGGTGTTTGTGGGCTGCTGGTTTTTCTGGAGGAAGGGGAACAGGGATGTGAGGAAGTCCACAGGGTGCTGGATAAGCTGGGAAAAAGTGAATTTGGAATTGTTTTCTCTAGCATTTGCAGTATTGGGTACAGATAGAGCCAAAACTGAAAACACCACCAGTAAACTAACAGCTTTGAAAAGAGTTTTTTTAGACATAATGTGCCTCCTATAATTTAGGAGCCTTGAAAAGAGATGATAGAAATAGAGGAAGGACTAACCTTTTCTCCTTGAAAATATAACTATTCCCGTCATTATTTCTCCAAGGCACCTTTTTTAACCTAGACTTTTTTTTATTTTTTGTCAAGTTAATTATTAGCTTAACTCCTTTATAAACAGTAACTTAAGCTATAAAAAGCGCCCTATATGGTATACATCCGACCCATTCATTCTATATATTGAGTCGGTTCTAAAAGGAAAAAATTGATAAATTTTTTATAAAATCCCGGATTTTTTTCGCTCCAGTGGCTTTTTTCACCCCCCCTGGGAAAGGTTAATCCTTAAGGTTTAAGGGGTCTGTTTTCTTGTCTTTTGATAAAAGCGTCACCAGAACAGCAAGCCCTATGGCTGCGATAAAGGTGACGGCCCGGGCGGTGACCTCACTGTCCAATCCGGTGAGGATCCAGACGATGGTGGTGATGAGCCCTGTACTGAGCGCTGTGACAACGCCTTTGGAACTGAACCGGTCCCAGTAAAAAGAAAGAAGCACTGCCGGTGCAAAGGAGCATCCGATTCCCGCCCATGCATAGCTGACAATATAGTAGATAAGCTCGGAAGTGGTGAGAGCCAGGATCAATCCCAGAAGCCCTATTCCGAGGGTGGCCGTCCGGGAAAGGAAGAGAAGTCTCCTGTCTTCTGCCTTTCCTTTTTTAATGATCCCGTTGTAGACATCCTGGCTTATGGATGAGGAGGCCACGAGAAGCATGCTCTGGGCTGTTGAGATCATGGCTGCAACCGCCCCTGCCAGAAGGATAGCTGCCAGCCAGCCCGGGAAAAGATGTGTGAGGATATGGGGCAGGATCATTTCAGGGTCTGTGACAGCGTTGGGGCCAAAAAGCACCACTGCGCTCGCGCCGATGACAACCACTCCTGTATAAGCGAGCGCTGTCCACCCCACAGCGATATTTCGGCCGATTTTGACCTGGCGGTCGTCCCTCATCCCCATAAACCGGGCGTTGAGCTGGGGCTGGCCTCCGAGATATCCGAAGAACCAGGCTATGTTGTTAAAGATCAGAAGGCCGGCTCCGAATCCTGTGAGCCCTCCGGTGAGAGAGAGCCTTCCGCCCCCTGCCTCTCTGAGCGCCTCTCCAATGCTTACAGGCTCCTGGAACACAAGGACCAGCATAATAACAGGGGTGATGACGAGGGTGGTTATCATGAGGAGGGACTGGAGCGTGTCCACGGCCACCACGCTGATGAATCCGCCTGCTGTGGCGTAGATGAGTATGACGGCTGCGGCGATAACCATCCCCCAAAAAGGGTCAAGGCCGAATGTTTTGAATATGGTTTTACCGGCGCCTGCGAATTGGGCGCCCACATAAAAGATAAAAAAGAACACGATGATGATCGTTGAAAGGATGCGTATGGTGTTGGCTTTGTGTTTGAATTTTGCAGAGAAATACTCGGGCATGGTCATGGCATTGTACTGCTCGGCTTCGCGGCGGAATTTTCGGGCCAGAACGATCCAGGCAGTGCTGATTCCCAGAAGGCATCCCACACACGTCCAGATCCCGGAGAGCCCTGTGGAGTAGACGAATCCTGTCAGACCCAAGAGAAGCCAGGCAGACTCTCCTGTAGCCCTTTCCGAAAGCGCCAGCATCCAGCCCGGAAGCCTGGAGCTTCCCAGAACAAAATCAGACTGGGTTTTCGTTTTAAGAGACTGCCAGAGGCCGAGGCCCAGGGTCAGAGCCAGATATCCGATAAAGATGACGGTCACGGCTTTTAAAGTCCCTTCCGGCTATTTCATTGTGGAAAAAAGTACTTGATCTCCCATTCGGCTGTTTCTGGGGCGTCAGAGCCGTGGGTGGCGTTTCGTTCTATGGAGAATCCGTACTTATGACGGAGGGTTCCCGGTTCAGCCAGCGCAGGGTCAGTCACTCCCATGACCTGACGCCACTTTTCGATGGCATTTTCCCTCTCCAGCACCATAAGAACGATTTTTCCCGAAGACATAAATTCAGTCAAGCTGTGAAAAAAAGGCTTGTCTTTATGCACAGCGTAAAAGCCTTCGGCTTCTTCTTTGCTGAGCCGTGTCATTTTCAACTCGATTATTTCAAAGCCTTCCTCTTCCATACGCTGGATGATGCTGCCCGTTAATTTTTTTTTCACGGCATCGGGTTTGATTATGGCCAGTGTTCTTTCCATTCATTCACTCCTTTTGTTCTCAAGTAAGTGTAATGATAATATCAATATCGATTTCGAGTCAAATCAGGAAAACGAAATGCGTTCAGTCTTCTTTACAGGGTATCCAGATTTCTGTCCTCAATTTGTCAGGCGGCGTATCAGGTGAGGGCATATTCAGGTATTTGCCCAGGATCGGTCCGTCCTGCACATACCGGTTCGCCTCCATCCATTCCAGCATTTCCAGTATGGTGTCTCCTGATTTTTCATAAGCTCCGATATGCAAAGCTTGAGCCACAAGCGGGTAATCCCATACTTTTTTTTGGAGCGGTGCCTGAGGTTCGGAATGGGGTGTGATGGGAAAGCCCACTTCCCAAACCAGCTCGGCCTCCGGTGTGTCTTCAGGTATGCTGTGGTATATGGAAATGGGAGGACCCTGAGGATTTATGTTCTGGTTCTGCATGTTGTTTATCAGCTCCGTGATCACAGCTTCCATATCAGAATAAGGCCCTTTGTGCGTCAGGCTGCAGAAAGCAAAGGGGGTGACGTTCAATACGGTGACCTCCACCGCAGAAGATGATGCGGGCGGGGAGGAAATGCTTAATGAGGCAAAGGCAAACACGACAAGAGTGAAAAAAAGAACTCTTTTTTTCATAAAACCCTCCTATTATTTATTGGGAAAAAGGTCTTTTCTTATTTTAATAGGAGGGGCTTTTGAATTCAATTGTTTTTCATCTCTTCAGACCAAGTCTCTGTGATATCTTGAATAAAGAGTGATCACAGGATTATGGCCTGTAAATCTGTCTTTAACAATGAGAGTGGTCACAGGCGCCCGGGAATGTTTGGTAAACAGCATATCATGCCCGATGCAGAGACCTACAATGATGTTAAAGTCAGTGTTGAGGGCGTTAAAAATCTCAGCCTGGAGTAAGGGATTGCAGGATGCTTCGAATTGTTCGGGATCTCTTATTTTCTTTTCAGCAGGCACTCCCAATTCTGTTTTATCCACCGCTCCGCAGCTGCAGACCGCGGAGCAGACATTAAGTCCATGGCTTTCAAGTATGGCGGAAGCCCTCTTCGCTTCTTCTGCAAGACCTATACAGAATGCCATCCCCAGTTTTTGTGCGCCTATTTTTTTGGCAAACTCAGATATCTCTCTGATCCTGGGCCGTACCGGTATGCTTTTCCCCAGACTGCGGGCTGCGTGTTCATCATAAGCCTCTTTTTCCGTGATCGCTGACTTATAAAAGAAATCCTTGATTTTCTTGTCCCTATATCGTTCTGACGTGGATTTGATCAGGGCCTTATAATGGACCATAGGGCAGAAGTCAGGAAGTTCCTTTTCATCGGTTATTCCCTGATAGCAGTATTTTTGAGGGCATTTGGCGCATTTGGGTTCTTTCATATCGACTCCTTTATGATAATGTGATTATGGTTTCATCTTAAGATTTATGAAGAGGTATTTCAACTGAAAAACAGGGCATAAAATGATACTTTATTTGCATGCTTGGAAGCACTATAATATAAAAAGAAAGAAAAAATTTTTTGTAGGACAGAATAAAAGAGCAATGCTTAGGGATGAGAGGGTACAATGAAAACAAGAATGGGTATATTTTTAGTAGTCTTAGCTTCTCTCTTTGCCGGATGCTATCAAGGCTATGTTCAGTTTTTGCCTCCTGAGCCGGAGTTGGTCCATACACCCAGTTTAAAAGAATTTATGGTAAATCACATATCCCCGAAAATAGTGCTCAGGGTTCCGAATCCGGAGATGGTGGCCACTGAATCGGGAAACAATGACCTTCTGTATGCAGCGATTGAGGAAGAATTGATAAAAGCAGGATTCCAAGTGAGTGACAGAGCTCTTTTTGAGGAGATCATGAGCAGGTCGGATGATAAAATCAGTTATGTGGAAATGAGCCGGAGAACCAATACGGACATGATTTTAGAATTGGTTAAGTTGGATACGGATGTTTCTTATAAAACCAATAAGTTTTACACTTACGAAGGAGAGCAAAGGCTTTTTCCTGATAATGGCTCAGTAAGCGCTTTTGGAGCGAAAGTCACATTCAGATTCATTCTGATACAAAATAATGAATTAGCCGGTCATTTTACTTTTCACTATGCGCCCTGTCCGGATGGCTGTGCGGTCGAGGTTTCTTTGAACAGTGCTTATTTGCAAAAAGAATCCTATTCTTATGAGGGGATTTCCTATCAAACCGTTGAGACAGATGCGCTGGAGGAATTCGTTAGGGCCGCCACAAGAGATCTGATTTTTCGGTTGGAATCCTTGAGAGAAGGGGGATAGGTTCATAATCTCATGTATTTGA
>CAZSZS010000028.1:0-2693 GCA_964611275.1 uncultured Eubacteriales bacterium | reverse complement strand
TCCGTCAATATCGGATTCGATTTCGTTCATCAGCTTCATGGCTTCTATGATGCACAGGGTTTGGTTTTTCTTGACATCTTCTCCGATTTCCACGAACGGGGGCGATGAAGGATTGGGTGATCTGTAAAATGTGCCTACCATCGGAGAAGCGATAATGTGGAGATTGTTATCCGTTGATTTGTCTTTTATTTCACCTGTTTTTTCTTTTTTCTCTATACTCCGGTCGGTCTTGAGGGGCTCGGGTATGACGGTCACTTCCCTGACATCCGGCTGTTTGTGTTCTCTGCTTATTCTTATTTTAAAGCCTTCCATCTCGAGTTCGAAATCAAGGAGGTTTCTTTTTTCGAGCATATCTATAAGTTTTGATATTTCCTTATAATCGATTTTTGATTTCATTGCGTATCTCCCAAAAAAGTCGAAATCAATCTTGCTTTGAAGAAAATTAGTATTAAATTAATCGCTATGGATGCAAATGTCAAGGAGAAGTGGCCTTTCCCGTTTCGCTTTTTTGGCCATTTAAATGTTATGTTATAATGTAAAAACCGGCTTATTTAAAGAAGAGTCCAGGCTGTAAAGAGAGGATCGATGTTAGAACAAATATCCGAACGTCTTCAAAATGTCATGAAATTCCTTCGCAGAGAGGGAAAGGTCACTGAGAAGAATATGCAGGAAGCCCTGAAGATGATGAGAATGGCTTTTCTTGAAGCGGATGTCAATTACAAGGTAGTTAAAGATTTTGAGGTCAAGGTCAAAGAGAAAGCGCTGGATCAGAAAGTGCTGTCAAGCCTTTCTCCGGCGCAGCAGGTCATTAAGATCGTCAGGGATGAACTGACCGTAATGCTGGGGCAGAAAGAGCAGAATATGAATTATGCGGATGCGCCTCCTTCCATTTTTATGCTGGTAGGGCTTCAGGGTACAGGAAAGACCACAACATGCGGCAAGCTGGCCCGGAGGGAGATGGAGCTCGATCATAAACCGCTGATGGTTTCTTTTGATCTAAAGAGGCCGGCAGCACAGGAGCAGTTAAAAACAATAGCCAGGGCTATCCATTCATCTTTTTATGAGTTCTCAAAAAAACAGATGAATTCTCCCCACAAGGCATTAGAAGAGGTGGTCGCGTATGCTGAAGAGAACAACCATACGACCCTTATTGTGGATACAGCCGGAAGGTTGCATATAGATGATGAGCTTATGGATGAACTGAAGCTCGTTAGAGACAAACTGAATCCTGATGAAGTTATTTACATCGGGGATTCTATGACGGGACAGGATGCGGTTAAGAGCGCTTCTGTTTTTGAAGTAAGAATCGGTTTGACATCCATTATTCTGACAAAACTTGATGGAGATGCCAGGGGAGGAGCGGCCTTGTCTATAGCTGCTGTCACAGGCAAACCCATTAAGTTTGTTGGAGTGGGCGAAAAATTAGACAAACTTGAAGTGTTCCATCCTGACAGAATGGCGTCGCGGATCATCGGAATGGGGGATATGCTGAGTTTTATAGAGAAAGCAGAAAAAGAGACAGATATGAAACAAGCAGAGGAAATAGCAAAAAGGATGCGAAGGGAGGAGTTCACGCTTGAGGATTTCAAGAAGCAGCTTGAGCAGATCAAGAAAATGGGTTCCTTGTCTCAGATTTTACAATCGCTCCCTTCCGGAGGAATGTTTAAAAATATCAATAAAATGAATATCGATGATAAGAAGATCCATTATTTCGAGGCGATCATCAATTCTATGACTCCGGTGGAAAGAAACAATCCGAAAATAATAAACGGAAGCAGACGGTCCCGTATTGCTAGGGGGAGCGGAAGACCTGTTGCTGAAGTCAACCAGCTGATCAAACAATTTTTTGATATGAAGAAGATGATGAAGAAGTCTGCTTTTAAAAAAATGATGTCTTCTTTTCCTTCATCTCATTAAACCTGACCTATTCATAAAAAAGATGGCGATGTTCAATCTTTTGGTTTGCTTTCAAGGATTTACATGCTTTTTACAAAGATAACAGCTGAAAAATTTTTGTTTGTTTTTACTTTTATTTTAATCGCCATTTTTTTAACATTGAGGCAAGCCGATGTGAAATTAAGATATGGCCTGTGCTCCCTTCAGATCTTCAATCCCATTCTTCTTCGTTTTTCTCGGCGCTTGCGTAACTCCCCCCGTCCGTGAATAACCAGGATCACATTCCTGCATCAGAAGGCTGAATCTTCAGTGTCGCCACGTCCACATCTGAATTTCATAAGGTTTAAAACCTTGACTTGTTCATCATTCAGGTAAAATGAGTTGACTTATGGTCAAAATTTAGCTATCATCTCAACACAAATTATTATATGGAGAAGAGTATATTAGATGGTTGCAATCAGATTAAGAAGACACGGAGCGAAGAAGCGGCCCTTTTATCGGATCGTTGTCATAGATTCTAGAAAACCGCGGGAAAGTAAAGCAAGGGAGACAATAGGATATTACAATCCCTTACAAGACCCTCCTGAGATTAACATTGATTTAGAAAGAGCAAGATATTGGATAAGTAAAGGAGCTCAAGCTTCTAATACAGTACGGTCTCTTTTAAATAAAATTTCTATATCAGAGAAACAATCAGACAAACAAGCTTAAAGGAGGTTACAGTGCAAGAACTAGTTGAACTGATTGCTAAGTCATTGGTTGACAATCCGGACAAAGTGGTGGTTTCCCAATTAGAG
>CAZSZS010000027.1:0-13158 GCA_964611275.1 uncultured Eubacteriales bacterium | reverse complement strand
TTGGGCTGCAGGGCTGTTAGTGTCAGAAGCACCTAATGATTCTCTTGCCAACTTAGGAACAGAGATATTTCATCAGTCATTTAACCTTGTCAATAATTTTACTTCACCCAGAGCCTGGGCATTTTCAATTCTGGGAGGAGTCTCTTATTTGAAGCAGTTTGTCGGAGACAGAAATGTCAAGTTGACATGTCATAAATTGGGCAAGAAACTGTTAGCTCTTTTTGAGAACAACATATCAAATGACTGGGTGTGGTGTGAAGATATAGTAAGCTATGAAAATGCCAGGCTTTCTCAAGCTTTGATCGCATTTGGAAGATATTATGAAAATAAAGAAGCTCAGTACATGGGATTAAAATCTTTAAAATGGCTTTTGAAAATTCAAACAGCACCTAAAGACAGCTACCTCACTATCATAGGAAACGATGGGTGGTATAGACGGAATAAGAAAAAGTCAAAGTTTGATCAACAGCCTGTGGAAGCAGCCGCTCTGATCGACGCTTTATACGAAGCTTATCTAGCGACCGAGGACAGTTATTTTATCAAAAAAATCGATTGGATATACAGCTGGTTTTTAGGAAATAATGACCTGGGAGCCACTCTGTATGATTTTAAAAGCGGGGGATGCAGAGATGGTCTGCAGTCATTTGGGCTTAATAAAAATGAAGGGGCCGAATCCTTGCTGTCCTGGCTTATGGCTTTGCATAGAATGTATGAGATTTCAAGGAAAAGCGCATATAAATCTAAAGAAAAGACCACGTCCAGTGCCTCAAAATAAGAACTTGTTTATTAGGATTCATTTGAAATCCAGTTTGAGCTCGTGGATTGATTTTTAGAAAGTTTTGACAGTGCGTTTTTGCTGTGCTATAAGGTTTCTTAACTCTGTGGTTGCGGCATAAAAAAAAGATATGATACCTGAAAGAGTGAGAGGATTCTATAAAAGACATATAACCCTTTTCAATATTCTGTTTTTGCTTCTTTTTATCTATTTGTTTTTATTCAGTCTGGAACTTATGGGGGCATCCCTGAAACTGTTCGGCAAGGGGTTGGCAAAAAATTTGATAGAGACCACGACCAATCCCCTGGTGGGTTTGTTCATCGGCATATTAGCCACATCCATTATCCAGTCTTCTTCTTCAACCACTTCTATTGTGGTAGGTATGGTGGCCGGAGGGGCGTTGAACATCGCCAATGCCATCCCCATAATAATGGGAGCTAACATCGGGACTTCGGTTACGAATCTGGTGGTATCTCTGACACAGCTCAAACGCAATATAGAATTCGAGAGGGCCCTTTCTGCGGCTATTGTCCATGATTTTTTTAATATTCTGGCTGTTGCCGTGATATTTCCCCTTCAGTACTTCACGAATTTCTTGGGATATATTGCCGCTTTTATGGGGGAGAACTTTCAAAACATCGGGGGGCTTAAATTCTTAAGTCCGATAAAGGCATTGACCCGGCCTATCGTAGACATGCTCATAAAATTTCTCGGGGAATATCCGTGGATCTTATTCATAATGTCTCTGGGATTCCTTTTGCTGGCCCTTGCCAGGATGGTCAAATCCTTAAAAATACTGGTTGTCCAAAAAGCAGAAGTGTGGTTTGACAGATACATTTTCAAGACAGCTCTGCGTGCTTTTTTATTGGGTATGGTGCTCACTTCGATCGTGCAGAGCAGCTCCATCATTACTTCGCTAGCTGTTCCCATGGCAGGAGCCGGCCTTTTGACCATAACTCAGATATTCCCCTATACTTTGGGTTCGAATGTAGGAACAACGGTTACAGCAATTTTAGCGGCTTTGGTGACCGGAAATCTTGCTGCCATCATTGTTGCGTTTTCTCACCTGCTGTTCAATATTACGGGAATCGCTGTGTGGTGGCCTCTTAAATTCATTCCCATTAATATGGCTAAAAAATTCGCAAGTTTTTCAATAAAAAGAAAATATATACCTGTCATTTATATCATAATTGTCTTTTTTGTCATTCCCATATTGTTTATATATTTATTCAGGTGATATATGATAACGAACGTGAATTATTCATAAAGACACGCTTTTTTTGGAATAATTCATGTAGAAGGAGAGATAGAAATGTTTAAAAAGTGGCTTTCCATCTTTAGAAAAGACAATCTCATGGATAGAGCTTACAGAAGGTCATTCGTGATGCTGGATTTGACCAGAGAAATGTTTTTCAAATCCAGGGAGTCATTAAGGAACAGAGAAGACACTGAAATTGACATAAATGTCCGCGACAGGGACTTGGAGGTCAACAGTTATGAAAGAGAGGTCCGCAGAAATGTATTCAATCATCTGGTTGTCAGCGGATCTGAGATGCTGCCTTCCGGACTCGCTCTTATCAGCATTATCATTGACATTGAACGCATCGGAGATTATGCAAAAAATATGGTTGAACTGGCTCAGGAACACCCCGGAAAACTCCACGGAGGAATGTTTGAAGAAAAGATAACAAGTATTGAAGAAGCTGTGGCAGATAATTTCATTCAAACCAGAAAATGCTTTGAAGCCGGGGAAAAGGATGCCGCTTTAAAACTCCTGGATAAATACAGTTGGGTCAATCAAGCTTGTGATGACTGTTTGTATGCCCTCGTCCGTGAAGAAGACAAGAATATAAGACCGGGCGATTCGGTTGCCCTTGCTCTTTATTCCAGGCAGCTGAAACGCATTAACTCTCATTTAAGGAATATCACGACAAGTGTGGTGAATCCCTTTGACAGAATAGGATTCAGTCCGAAAAAATACGAATAAGAGAAAAAGCCGTATTGACCCATAGTTAACCCAAAGAGGTTAGATGCGGTTTCCACAGTAAGGACAGTAGACAAAGTCAGGACCCAATGACCTCCCGCAGTGAGGACAGTGCTGGATGTGGTGGCCGGAAGACGTTTCCATTAAAGATCCATCTTGAGAGAACACAGTGCCGCAGTTTTCACAGACCATAAAGGGGATTCCTTTTTTCACAGGGAAGAGCGGAATAAAGAAGAGGCTGAGATAACTGTCCGTCCTTTTGATGTAGAGCTCCGGGTGGCCGCATTCCGGACAGGTGCGCGGATTTTTATCCAGTTTTATGGTCTTAGGCTGCACTCCTCCTATAAAAAAAAACATATCAGAATTTAAAACCAAGAAGATTCCAGTAATTTAAAAACCATAGAAACACGATAAATGTGATAAAAATGAAAAAATAGTACAAACGACCGCATCTATTCCAGTATTTTTTTATCCATGCTGCAACTGAGAAGAAAAGCACTCCCACTGCCAGAACTATGGCAACAAAAGGAAAGGTGAGTAAGATTTTTAATGTAAAAGGGACACCGTAGATCAGTTGTTCCGGATTTCTCAATATGGATAACAAAAAGATTGAAAAGAGGATACACAGGCCGCTCATGATTCCCGCAGTCAGACGGAATAATCGAGGCGCGTCAGGTTTTTCTGAAAGAGGGCTGCAGACACGTCGTCTTAAGGCACCGAGAGGCCAGGAAAGAGTGGTAAGAAAGACAGAGAGCGTAAGACCGAGTATGAAAAAGTGGAATACCGGGGTTTCATTCCGTTTAAGTTTCACAAAGGCAGCGGTAGGGGAGTCTCCGAAAAAAAGATGTGTGATGCGACCTTTTTTATCCTCCCTAAAAAGCAGTTTATCCTGTGACCTGATTTTTTGAAAAACAAGCGGCTCTTTTTGGATCCATTGGCTTTTATTTGGACCTGAAGAAATCAGAAGACTGTGTCCTTTGATGGCGTTTATTTTAATGGTCGAGACAAGCTGGCCCAGTTTTTCAATGCTGGAATGATTGACCCTTGTGCTTCTGTATGTTCCTGAAAATTTATTGAGGTTTTGTTTCTTTTGTTTTTCATTTGTTTCAGTATCCATTTCTAAGGAGTAGGGAAAATAGCGGTCAAGGATGGATTCGATAAGTTGGACTCTAGAAGCACCGCCACCGCCCACACTGTTATAAGAAACAAAAAATCCAAGGTTTTGTTCCGGAACGAGAATGAGGTAGGAATGGAAAAGAAAAGTATCGCCTCCGTGGCCTATGGTATTGAGTCCGTTATAGGTCCATTCCCAGAAACCATAGGCGTTTCCGCTCAGTCTCCTGTCATGAGTGAAAAGGGTTGTGTGCATAAGCCGGGCTGTTTCTTCCTTAAGGATCTCCCCTTCATTGGTGTGCCCGTTTTGGAGATGGGCGATCATGAATTTCGCGATATCCTCACTGGTTATGCTCAGCCCCCCTGCAGGAGCCATACCGTTGATAAGCTCGAATTCATCCGGCTCAAACACTCCGTTCTCATATTTATAGCCCACGGACATATTTTCTAAAAGCCTATCGGGAAGAGGCTGACGGAATGAGCTGTTTTCCATACCCAGGGGTTCAAATATATTCTCTTCTATGTATTCTTCAAAAGGAATTCCTGAGATGCATTCAACGATATATCCGGCAAGTGATGTTCCGTAATTCGAATAAGAGGTGATCTGTCCGGGAGGCCGGATTCTCTGAGGCATGTATTTTTTAAGAAAATCTTTGAGAGCCATAATGTCTTTTGGTTTGCGCGCTGCCATTCCGATTGATTTTTCTTCAAAACCAGGAGTGTGTGATAAGAGATGAACCATTGTGATGGGTTCAGCGTAAGTCTCAGGAATGCTGAAACCCTTTATGTACTGGTTGATGTCTTTGTCCAGTTCAATTTTTCCCTGCTCATAGAGCTGCATCACAGCGGTCCACGTGAACAGCTTTGATATAGAGCCCGGACGGAAAAGGGTTTTATCAGATGTGACAGGTTTGTTTTTTTCAATGTCTGCTAATCCGTATCCTTTTTTAAAAAGGATTTTCCCGTCCTTGACGGCAGCAAAAGTGGCGCCGGCAATATGTTTGTACGGAATGTTTACAGCCATGATTCCGTCTACAAAATTTTCCAGGTCAATGGGATCGATAGTCACAGGTGCGGTAATGTCTTCTGCTGTTGATGGATATTGGTTTATCTCAGGCTCCTGTGCCTGGAGCAAGCCGTAAAACAAAGCCAACAAAAGAGTGATTAAAATGCATAAGTTTATTTTTTTCATGGGGTTATTCCTCTTTGATAGTATTGTAAAATATATCACCAGAAAGGCTGTACCGCAAGATTATTTTTACTTTACGAAAAAATCAGGATGTTGACCCTGCCTCGCAAACGGTTCTGATGTATTAATTTATTGTAATCGAATTTTCAGTTAATTATAATAACAAAAGAAAGGAGACCATAGAAAAAATGAAACCAAAAAACGAACAGGTGTCAGGGGCTAATGAAGTCAAACTGGATGAAGGAAGATTGACAGAGGAGCAGATCAGGCTTTTGCTGAAGAGCCTTCCGTTTGATATTACTTTTGTGGATGAGAAGGATAAGGTCTGTTTTTACAGCGCCGGAAAGCATCGTATTTTCCCGAGAAGCCCGGCGGTTATAGGGAGATCAGTACAGAACTGCCACCCTCCGAAAAGCGTGCACATCGTTGAAAAGATCGTTAAGAGCTTCAAGGAAAAGACAAAAGATAAGGCAGAATTCTGGGTCCAGCAGGGAGATCTGTTTATTCATATCCGTTATTTCCCTGTTTATGATGAAAAAGGTGATTACAAAGGCGTCGTTGAAGTAAGCCAGGAGGTATCCGGAATACGTTCTTTAAAAGGACAGAAGAGGATTTTAGACTGGTAAAACCATATATAAATAATTCTATTTTTTAAAAAGGATGAAATGATGAACAGAAGATTCATAAGTTTTTTTGCATTAGCTGTGTTTCTGGCTGCCGGAGGCTTTACTTTAAGTAAGGCCGAAGATAAGCCCCTGACAGTGCCTGAAAAAACAGAGTTCAAGGAAACCTCCCTATACGAAGATGTCATGGGTTTCGTAGGAGAGCTGCAGGAAAAAAGCTCTCTGGTGAGAGTGGAGATCTTAGGGACCAGTACAGAGGGAAGAGATATACCGCTTCTTATAATAGGCGACCCTGTCCCAGCGTCTCCTCTTGATTTGAACTATGATGATAGACTAGTGGTCTATTTTCAGGCCAATATTCATGCCGGAGAAGTGGAGGGGAAGGAAGCCGCCCTGATGTTAGCCAGAGATATTCTCCTGAATGATGACCATCCTTATCTGGATAAGATCGTGCTGCTGTTGGCCCCCATATTCAACCCGGACGGGAACGAGAAAATAGATGTGAACAACCGGATGAACCAGGTCGGACCGGAGAAGGGAGTGGGAGTCCGCCATAACGGGCAGAACCTTGACCTCAACAGAGACGGACTGAAGCTTGAAAGTCCTGAAGTCAGAGGGTTGGTTCAAAATGTGATGATGCGGTGGGACCCTGCGGTCCTTCTTGACAGCCATACACACAACGGCTCCTATCATGAAGAAGTCGTCACTTATATCTGGTCGGTTAATCCCAATGGAGACTCTTCGCTGATAGATTTTATGAGCGGGACGTTCATGCCTGAAGTCAATAACATTCTCAAAGAAAAATATAATACCCTGTGCATCCCTCACGGTGATTTCATGAGCATAGAAGAGCCTGAAAAAGGATGGAGATCCATCGGTCCCGAGCCCAGATATATCAGTAATTACATAGGACTCAGGAACCGCCTGGGGATACTGAATGAAAATTATCCTTATGCGGATTTCAAAACGAGGGTTTTTTCATGTCATAAGCTTTTTCATTCCATACTGGAGTTCTGTTGCGATCATAAGGAAGAGATAGCGCATCTCATAAGAGAGGTCGACCAAAATACGATAAAAAGAGGCCTTGATCCGGGAGAAGAGGATGTGTTTATCACTAAATATGAATCAAAGCCAACGGGCCAGGAAGTGACCATACATGGATATGAGATGGAGGTCCTTAAGTCAGATAGAGGGTGGCCCAGAGTCAGAAAGACAGAGGTTACAAAAACATATACCATGCCTCTCTATGCGAATTACGGCGCTCAAAGCAGCGTGAGACTTCCTTATGGTTATCTCATTCCCCTTCCTGTGCCGGAAGTCGAAAAAAATCTCCTGATTCACGGGATCACAGTGGAAAAACTGACGAAACCGGTCCAGCTCGAAGTCGAAACATTTGTGATTGAAGAGCTCAAGTCAATGGAGAGGGCCTATCAGGGGCATCATTTGAATTCGGTAAAGGGAAAATATGTAACAGAGACGGTGGAATTTCCTATCGATAGCCTGTTCATACCTCTGGCTCAACCGCTGGCCAATGTAGCTTCTTATTTGTTAGAGCCTGAGAGCGATGACGGTCTTCTTGTGTGGAATTTCTTTGACCGTTATATCGTTCCCCAGTGGGGCAGAGGGACTCTAGTCTGTCCTGTGTATAAACTCACGGAACCTGTGAATCTGGCAAAAGAGACTGTGAAGCTCAAAAAATGATCACCGTCCTTTTTTTTATGAATAAGTAAGGTTGAATACGATGCCGTCGGTTTTAAAGCCCGAGGAGTTATATGAACGGGCTATGGTATCTCTTAACAGCAGCGCAGACCCGGAGAGAGCCCTGGGAGGGAAAAGATATTTCAAGCCCGAAGAAGAGGTTTATATGCTGGGGATCAGGGCCGCTCAGATAAGAGAAAAAGCCAGAGAACTCTATGCTCTCATCAAACCCCAGTGGGACCAGGACCAGGTTGTCGAACTCTGTGAACAGATGCTCCCCAATAAATACTTGGAAGCCAAAGCTGTTTGCATTCTCATCCTTGAGCGATATGTCCGCTTTTTGAACAAAGAGCATTTGTATTTAATCAAGAAATGGATCAATAAAAATCACTGCACCAACTGGGCGACCATAGACCTCTTATGCCCCAGTATTGTAAGCCCTCTGATAGAGGCCTATCCTGAGCTCATAGAAGAAGTCATTACCTGGGCTGACTCTGAAAACAGATGGTTGAGGCGCAGTGCGGCGGTCACGTTTGTAAAACCGGCGAGGCGCGGCAAATTCATTGATGTCGTCCATAGGATCGCAGAAAAGCTTTTCCCTGATGAAGATGATTTGATTCAAAAGGCAAACGGATGGCTTCTCAGAGAGTCAGGAAAGACTGACAGGGAACGTCTTGAGAGATTTCTCTTAAAACACGGAAAGAACATTCCCAGGACCACCTTAAGATATGCCATTGAAAGATTTCCGGAAAAAAGAAGAAAGGAATTACTCGAAAGCACAAAAAAATAGTATAGCAAAAAAGGAATTCAAATGAATGATTTAACTGTAAAAGTCAAAGGAACACACCAGGTTACTCTTTATTTTCACCTGGCTGTTATGGGAAGTCTCTTGATATACATCGCTGTCGTTGAACTGTTCGGAGCCAACCTCAGACCTTACGGGGACCGTTACGCATATCTGTCTTCCCTGAGGTATATCTTTTACGGGATCACCATAGTGGTCATCTTTGCTATAAGAAGGCTCAGCAGCCTGTTCAAGTTAAGAGCAATCCCGGGGAGAACAGACAGAACCGTAAAGAGAATGATGACTCTGAACATCATAACTTCTCTGTTGTGTGAGATCCCGGGACTGTTAGGACTGGTTTACTTTCTGATGAAAGGGATCAAAAAGGATTTTTATTACCTTGTCATCCTTTCAGGTGTTCTTATGCTTTTGTATTTTCCAAGATATGCCAGGTGGAAGCCTCTGATTGAGACAGGAGAGTTGGATTGAAAATCAAATTCTTAGGAGCTGCCCGCCAGGTTACGGGATCCTGCTATCTTCTGGAAACCGGAGGGCTGAATATTTTAGTGGACTGCGGGATGTACCAGGAAAGAAAATTTCTTGATAGAAATTGGAATCCTTTCGCTGTTTTTCCCGGATCCGTGGATTATGTTTTACTGACCCACTGCCACCTGGACCATTCAGGACTTATCCCGAAGTTCGTCAAAGAAGGTTTTTCAGGAAAGATTTTCATGACTTCCGCAACACGGGACCTTCTGGAAATAATGCTGCTTGACTCAGCTAAGATCCAGGAAGAAGATGCTGAATACAAGAGAAAAAGACACGAGAGAGAAGGAAGAAAAGGGCCTTATCCCGAAGTGCCTCTCTATAAAGCCAAAGATGCCCGGAATTCATTCAAAGTGTGCTCGAGTATTGACTATGCGTCGTCTTTTTCCCTGAACAGCCACGTGACTGTCACTTTTCATGATGCGGGTCATATCGTGGGTTCTTCAATGGTGGAGGTCACCGTTAAAGAAAACAGGGGCAGAGAGAAGATCATATTTTCAGGGGATATAGGCCAGTGGAACAAACCTATTGTGAAGAATCCGTCTGTTTTTCAGCAGGCTGATTATGTGGTCATGGAATCAACCTACGGAGATAGAGAACACAAGGATTCGGGCCCTCCGGAGACTTTGATATCAAAGATAATCAATGATACGTATTCGGCCGGAGGAAAGGTGATCATACCGACATTTGCTGTGGAGAGGGCTCAGGATTTGCTTTTTTATTTATCAAAGCTCGTGAGGAAAAATGAAATCCCTTTTCTTAAGATATTTTTAGACAGCCCCATGGCTGTTAATGTGACAGATGTATTCCGGAAACACAAGGAATGTTACGACAAACAGACATTAAAACTCATACAGGACAATGAGCCTCCTTTTAAATTTCCCGGCCTCAAGCTCGTAAGGACCAGAGAACAGTCCAAAGCCATCAATGATATCAAAGGCCCCTGTGTTATTATGGCTGGTTCGGGAATGTGCACAGGCGGGAGGATCAAACACCATCTTGTACATAACATCTCAAGGCCTGAAAACACGGTTCTTTTCGTGGGCTATCAAGCATCGGGAACTTTAGGGCGGCATATCGTCAATGGAGAAAAACAGGTAAGGATACATGGGAGATACAGAGAAGTCAGAGCCCGTATTGAATATATGGACAGCCTGTCAGCGCATGCAGACAGAAAAGCGCTTCTGAAATGGATCGGAAACCTGGATGCGCCTCCGAAAAAGATTTTTTTGACCCACGGGGAAGAGGAGGCTTCTTTGAGCCTTCAGCAGGCTATTGAGAAAAAGGAATGGCCTGTGGTTGTGCCCAAATACCGACAAGACTTCCTCCTGGATCATTCATAAAATCATTTTATTCATATCTTAGGCTGTCGGCCGGATTGGCCAGGGCTGCCTTCACCGCTTGAAAGCTGACCGTGAACATGGTGACCGCAAGAGCGGCTGCTGCCGCCAGGAGAAAAAGAGGCAGTCCGAGAGTCGTCCGAAAGGGGTAATTGTTGAGCCAGCTCCGCATTGCAAAGTAGGCGATGGGCCAGGCGATGACATTAGCCAAAAGAATCCATAAAAAGAACTGTTTTGTCAAAAGCAGGACAACCCGCAAAGCTGAGGCACCGAGCGTTTTTCGGATTCCTATTTCCTTGGTTTTCTGCTCAGATATGAACGCTGACAGCCCCAGCAGGCCAAGACAGGAGATGAAAACGGCGATCAGGGATAAAGTGCGGAATAATTTCCCGGCCAGGATCTCCGGGCCGTAATCAAGCGCAAAGAGCTCGTCGAGAAAATGGTATTCAAAAGGGAATCCCGTTGAATACTTCTTCCAGGCCGCTTCAATGCCGCTTATGGCTTCCCTGCGGTCTTCGGGTCTTATCTTGACCAGGACCAAGCTGTAGAAATCCGGATCGAGCAGAATCATAACCGGTTCGATGCCGAAGTTCAAGGGCATCGAGTGGAAGTCTTTGACCACTCCGATGATCGTGCCCTTAGAATCTTCGCTGATAGAAAATGGTTTTCCGATGGGATCTTCCAGACCCATTGCTTTGACAGCGTTTTCGTTGAGAATAAAACTGGATTCGTCCGCGGGAAATTCTTTGGAAAAATTTCGCCCTTGAACGATTTTCAGGCCCAGAAGGTCCAGCGTATCGTAATCGACAGGAATATAGCCAAAGGCAACACTATCGCCGGCTTCCATGCCTTGCCATCGAATCCCTCTTATGATGGCAGACATTTCTCCCGGGGGCTGGAAAGTCCTGGCTACGGCAGCTACATCAGGATTCTGGAGAAGTTCGTTCCTGAAAACTTCGTAATTCTTCTGGATTTCTCCGTTCATCCTCATGTAGAGAACGCCGTGCTTGTCAAAACCCAGGTCTCTTTTTCGTATGTACCGGAGCTGCTTCTCAATGCCGCCCATGCCGATAAGAAGAATGATGGAGAGGGAAACCTGGATAACCACCAGTGTCTTCCGAAAGGACGCTTTCTTCCCGACACGGTCGAAGCCGTTGCGCAAAGCTCGCACCGGTTTGAAAGAGGACATCACAAGAGCCGGGAAAACACCTGCAGCTAATCCTGTAAATACGGTTATAAGGAGAAGTCCCAATATAAAGCCCGGCCTTAGGTCAGAAAAGGCAAGTGTTTTACCCGTGAGGTCATGGAAAACGCCTTCCAGTATCTGGATGAGCAGGAGAGATATGCAGAGCGCTATTAAGGTAAAGAGAACTGATTCCAAAAAGAACTGCCAGGCGATCTGCATTCTCCGGGCGCCCACCGCTTTTCTCAAGCCAACCTCTTTAGCCCTTCGCTCTGACCGGGCTGTAGAGAGGTTGATGTAGTTGATACAGGCGATGACAAGAATGAAGACGGCGACTATAGAAAAAATGCGGATAAATTTCATGCCTTCTTCGCTCCCGTCTGCGGAATACAAATGGATGTCCCCGAGAGGCTGCAGCACTAATGAAATTTGTTCTGCAGAGAGATGTTCCTGTATAAGCTTGGATAGTTTTTTCTCTATCTCCTCAGGCACTGAACCGTCCTGAAGAAGAACAAATGTAGAGGGATAGTGGTCTCCCCAGGAGGAAAGTGATTCCGGATCGATCATGCTGGAGATCGGAACGAAAACGTCGAAGCGGATGTCAGAATCGGGCGGGATATCCTCTATCACACCCTTGACAATAAAATCCTTTTCATGGTCAAGGGTCAAAATTTTTCCCAGAGGATCTTCCGTGCCAAAATATTTAGTAGCCGTGCGTTCAGTCAGGACGATGGCATCCGGTTCGGTCATGGCTTTTTCAGGATCACCTTTAAGCGGGGGAAAGGTAAAGACATTGAAAAAAGAGGAATCCACCAGACATACACGGTTCTCAAAAAAAACACTGTCTTCTTTGTCGCTGAAACTGATGAGAGCTCTTATGCGCTGGAACCCGGTCGCATCAATGACCTCGGCAAAGTTTTCCCTTGCTGAACGGGCCAGCGCATAGGGAGTTGCCGAGTTGTATTGCGTTTCGTTTCCGATTTGATACTTTTTGTTGACCCTGAACAGATGGTCAGCTTTTTCATGAAAGCGGTTGGTGCCCAGTTCATCCTGTACCCAGAAGAAAATAAGAAACGAGACAGTCATTCCGAGGGCAAGGCCCACGGTGTTGATGAAGGAATAGGCCTTCTGTTTTCTCATCTTGCGCACAGCGATCTTCAGGTGGCTCCAGGCAAACGCAGGCAGAAGCCGGGCCGGATTCCATGAAGAGCGATACACTCTCAGACGCCGCACTTTTCCATACTCGGCTTTGAGGGATTCGGATGATTCCGTATCTTTAACAGCCTTTCGAAAGGCTGCGGCTTCATCAAGCCCCTCTTTTAAGAGCCTGTCAATCTCATCCCTGATATGGGATTCGAGCTCTGCTATATCAGGCTCCTCCATATTCTGGCTCCTGAAGAGGCTTTTTTTCCAATCATGAATGGCTTTTTCCAGTTCGAACATTTTCATTTCTCCTTAATAAAGAGGTGTTGAGCTCAGTCCAATGAGGGCAGGGGCTTCCACAATGTATTGAGCGCTTTGGTGACCGATTGCCACTGACGGCGCTCGAAATCGAGTTCCCTGTGTCCTTTTTCAGTGATCCTGTAGTACCGGCGAAGCCTCCCCCCATCCGACATCTTCCACTGGGAGACGAGAAATCCTTCCTTTTCCATACGGTGAAGGACGGGATAGAGCATTTTGTCCGACCATTCGAGACTGCCTCCGGAAATATCCTTGACTTTCTGAATGATCTGATATCCGTAGTCTTCTCCTCTTATAAGAATGGAGAGGATAATGGGTTTTGTGGATGCGGCAACGAGTGCTTTTTCTATCATTCATTACTCCTTAATACAGGATATCCAACAGTATAGGGTATGCAAGAAATATGCCATCCCGATTTGGAGATTCGCTGTCAGGTATTTCTTATAAAAGAATTTCCTTGTG
>CAZSZS010000026.1:0-5052 GCA_964611275.1 uncultured Eubacteriales bacterium | reverse complement strand
AAATTCTCTTCAAAAGCCGTAGAGGTTTTGGACGATTTTATTCAGGGATTGAAATTTTTTCATTCTATTAAGGATTTATTCCTGTACATGTTGTTTTCTTTTGTGGTGTGGCTGGGGATCACATTTTTCTACTGGATCTTCTTTTTTGCTTTTAAGGTGTCTGTGCCGTTTTTTTTCCTTATTCCTTATTCTTTTATGGTAATGGTAGGAGCGTCCATTCCGACTCCCGGGATGGTAGGGGGGTATGATTATTTCAGCCGGGTGGCTCTCACCACATTTTTTAGCATCAACAGCAATCAGGCATTTGGAATGACCATAGTGATCCATTCTCTCCAGGTAGTCGTGACTTGTTTGATAGGATATGCTATATTATGGAAAGAAGGTTTGTCTCTGTTTCAGGTAAAGAAAATAGGAGAAAAAAAAGGCCAATGAAGTGCCCCTATTGTGATTGTAATGAAACAAAAGTCATAGACTCGCGGGAAAGCCAGAACGGCCTGACGACGCGGCGCAGGCGGGAGTGTCTTTCCTGTGAAAAGAGATTCACTACATACGAAAAAATTGAACAAATCCCTTATATGGTTATAAAAAAAGATGGAAAACGCCAGAGTTTTGATTCCGAGAAACTCTTAAAAGGCCTGCTTAAGGCGTGTGAGAAAAGGCCGGTGCCCGTTTCAGAGCTGGAAGAGATTGTTGAGGAGATCGAAAGCTCTCTCCAGGAAAGACCCGGAAAGGAGATCACTGCATCCGAGATAGGTCAGGTCGTAATGGAAAAGCTGAAGAAGCTTGACAAGGTAGCTTATGTGAGATTTGCATCCGTGTACAGGGAATTCAAAGATGTTCTTGAGTTTAAAAAGGAATTAGAGCGTCTGCTTAAGGAAAAATAGGGGAAACAGAGAGAAAAAATTCTGTCATTGCCTTTATGATATTCCGATGGCAAAAAAAATTAAAACAGCCTTAAATATCGTCAGAACCGGTACAGGGACAAAAGAGGGTGTCAAGCGGATTTATGCACAAAGAAACAACATCCTCAGCCTGGAAGAAACATGGGTCCCTGCTGTGGACATTGCGGTCAAAGGGAATAAAGTCATTATTGAGGCGGAGCTGCCCGGCGTCAAAAGAGGAGATATCACCGTCCTTCTCAGCAGCAGTCATGTAGAGATCAAAGGAGTAAAAAAAGACAAACTTCCCAAGACCGGAATAAATTACTTCAGGCTTGAGAGAGAATACGGTCAGTTTTCACGTTTCATTTTTCTTCCCTCTTCCGTGGACCCGGAAAAGGCGGAAGCGGCTTTTGAAAACGGGATTTTGACCATTGAAATGATAAAGAAAGACTAGGGAGAGAATACGGCAAACCGTGAGCCATACGAACAGAGAAAAAAGAATGGAGGAATGAATGATGGCTAACAAGAATGGAGAATCAAGCACGCAAATTGAAGACCTTATTGAAGAACAGGAAGAGAAATTAGAGATCCCGAAAAAGCTTCCTGTGCTCATGCTTCGAGATATCGTTGTGTTTCCATATATGGTTATTCCCCTTTTTGTAGGGAGAGAGAAATCAAAAAAAGCGGTAGATAAAGCCCTGTCCTCGAATCGAATGATCTTTTTGGTGACCCAAAAGGACATGGAGATAGAAGAGCCGAAACAGGATGATGTCTACGAGATCGGCACAGTGGCATTGATCATGAGGATGCTGAAGCTTCCTGACGGAAGGATAAGAATACTGGCACAGGGGCTTATCCGGGGAAGATTGGATGAGATGAAGGAGAATCTGCCCTATTATGAAGCGATCGTAAAAGCCATGAAGGAGCCTAAGGAGAAGGAGAGGCCCATAGAGGTCGAAGCGCTGTGCCGGAATGTCAGGGAAGGGCTCGAGAGAGCGTCCACATTGGGAAAGAATGTGCCCCCTGAGATTATGATACTCGCTTCAAATGTGGATGAGCCGGGGAGACTGGCTGACCTTACAGCAGCCAATCTGGATTTGAAGGTCAAGGAAGCCCAGCATCTCTTGGGAGTTGTCGATCCTTATCAGCGGCTCAAAAGAGTGTACGAACATTTAACAAAAGAAATAGAAATGCTTGATGTCCAGTCAAAGATAAGCAGTGAAGCAAAGGGAGAGATGGACAAGCTTCAGAGGAATTATTTCTTAAAGCAGCAGTTAAAAGCCATCCAAAAAGAGCTCGGAGAGGGGAGTGAGATCCAGGAAGATATTGACACCTACAGGAAAAAGCTGAAAAAACTCCGTGTAGAAAAGGAAGTCAAGGAGGAGCTGGAAAAGCAGATCAGCAGGCTTTCCCAGATGCATCCCGAATCTGCTGAGACAGCGGTGGTGAGGAATTATCTGGACTGGATGTTCGCCATTCCCTGGAATAAAAGCAGCAAGGATAATCAGAATTTGAATAAAGCCATGGAAATACTGGATGAAGACCACTATGGATTGCAAAAAGTGAAGGAACGGATCCTCGAATACCTCGGTGTTAAAAAATTATCAAAGAAGATAAAAGGCCCGATACTGTGTTTTGTGGGTCCCCCCGGTGTAGGAAAAACCTCTCTGGGACGGAGTATTGCGCGGGCTTTGGGCCGCAAATTTATACGCCTTTCTCTTGGAGGAGTCAGGGATGAGGCGGAGATAAGGGGCCACAGAAGAACCTATGTCGGAGCCATGCCCGGAAGGATCATCCAGGGGATCAGAAGGTGCGGGACAAATAATCCTGTCTTTATGATCGATGAAGTGGATAAAATCGGAGCTGATTTCAGGGGAGACCCTTCCTCGGCTTTACTGGAAGTGCTTGACCCTGAGCAGAACAACTCATTCAGGGACCACTATCTGGGCGTTCCCTATGATCTGTCCAAAGTCATGTTCATCACCACAGCCAATCTTCTGGATACCATCCAGCCCGCTTTCAGGGACAGGATGGAAGTCCTTCATCTTCCCGGATATACGGAGGAGGAAAAGCTTCAGATCGCGCTGAAATACCTTGTTCCGAAACAGATAAAAGAGAATGCATTGAAAGAGAAGAACATAAAGATAACCAGGGGAGCCATTAAAAGGATCATTTCCCAGTATACAAGGGAGGCCGGAGTCAGAAATTTGGAGAGAGAGATAGCTTCCATATGCCGTAAGGTCGCGCGCAGAGTGGCTGAGGGTAAAAAGACATTGACTCAAGTGGGAGCCGAAGATGTGGCACGGTATCTCGGCCCGCATAAGATATTCAAGGACCAGGTGCTCACAGAAGACCAGGTAGGAGTGGCTCTAGGAATAGCTTGGACTGCTTCCGGGGGAGAAATCCTCTTTGTTGAAGCTATAAAAGTAATTGGAAAAGGAAAACTCTCTCTGACGGGTTCTTTGGGAGAGGTGATGAAGGAATCGGCCCAGGCCGCTCTTTCCTATGCCAAAGCCCATACCGAGGATTTTAATATTGACAGCCGTATTTTTGCTGAAAATGACTTTCATATACATGTTCCGGAAGGCGCCATACCCAAGGACGGCCCGTCTGCGGGAGTGACCATGGCAACAGCTTTGATCTCAGTGTGCACAAATAAAAAAATAAGGCGGGATATAGCTATGACCGGAGAGATCACTCTGAGGGGGAATGTGCTTCCCGTAGGCGGAATAAAGGAAAAGGTCCTGGCAGCCCGGAGGGCGGGAGTAAAAAAAGTAGTGCTGCCTGCTGCCAATAAAAAAGACTTAAAAGACATTCCGAAGAAGGTGAAGAAAGAGCTGGAATTTATTCTTGTGGAAGATATAAACGAGCTTTTTGAAACTGTTTTAGTGGGTGGAGTGAAAAAAGACAGTAAGCCATAGAAGTTTGGCATGAGATTCATTGACATCACGGAAAAAACTCTGATAGAAGAGATTAAAAAAGAATTTTCATCCTTAAAATCGGGATTATTGCTGGGAATCGGAGATGATGCGGCTGTTATTAAAGCCGGTAAAAAACAACTCCTTCTTACAAAAGACCTTCTTCTGGATGGGATCCATTTTTATAAGGATGCCCATCCGCCCTTCTTGCTGGGGCGCAAAAGCCTTAATGTGAGCCTGAGTGACATTGCCGCCATGGGAGGAACCCCTCTGTATGCGCTGTTAGGCCTGGGTCTGCCTGAAAACACTTCAGGGGAATGGATCGAAGGTTTTTTTTCCGGAATCAAATCCGCTGCAGAGGAGTTTGAAACAGCGTTGGCAGGAGGGGATATATCCCGTGCAGGAGTAATGACCCTATCAGTGACAGTGATAGGCGAAGGAAAGAATATTATAAAAAGAAGCGGTGCGCGGCCGGGCGATATGATCTGTGTTTCAGGAAAACTCGGTGATTCTGCTCAGGGGCTTCGGCTTCTAAATCAAGGTGCCGGATTGGGTGACAATCAAAGGAACGATGTTTTGCTGAAGGCTTTTTTCGATCCGGTTCCTCAAGTTGTGCTGGGAAAAATCATTTCCGAAAAGAAGATCGCCTCCTCTATGATCGACGTCAGTGACGGACTTTCTGTGGATTTGAATCATCTTTGCGAAGAGAGCGGAGTGGGTGCAGAGATATATGCAGAAAAGATCCCTGTTTCAGATGAAGTCAGATTTTATCAGAAAAAAGACAGAGATATCTGTCTGCACGGAGGAGAAGACTACAGCCTTTTGTTTACTGTACCCGAAGAAAAAAAGAGCCGTGTGAAGTTTTTAATGAAAGAATATGATATATCAGAAATCGGCAGAATGATAAAGGGCAGAGATATTATCCTTATCAAGGAAAACGGACAGAGAAAAAAGCTGGAAATCAGAGGATACCAGCATTTTTTCAGATAGAGAGATAATCTCCGTTAAATACGATCTGAGCCGAGCCTGTCTGGTGGACTTTCTCTTTATCCCATTCCACGGTTGTTGTGCCCATACTGGTTTTAACGCTGACTTTATTTTCAGTAAGCTCTTTGAGTATGGAAGCCACAGCTGCAGCGCACGAGCCGCTTCCTGAAGAGAGAGTTTCTCCCACCCCTCTTTCCCAGAACATGACCTCTATTTCTTTTTTGTTCAATATGCGGGTGAATTCAATATTGGTTTTTTTGGGGAAA
>CAZSZS010000025.1:0-17074 GCA_964611275.1 uncultured Eubacteriales bacterium | reverse complement strand
TGATATAGGAGCTTCCGTGATTGAGTTTATCCACTTTTTCCTTATCCACATCAAAACCGATCACCGAAAATTTTTCTTCAGTAAAACGCAAAACCAGAGGGAGACCCACGTATCCAAGTCCAATAATACTGATTTTGGCGGTATGGTCTTTGATTGTTTCAAATAAAGTTTTCTCTAAATCCTTCATTATTGATTTCCTTAAATAAAACAAGGATCTTTCGCATGCTTATGTTTCTATTCTATTTATAACTTTTTGCTGTTTTTGTCCAGATAGGATTTCACTTTAGTGCGGCTCTACTTTCCTTCTGGACAAATAAATTCAATCAAATCTATTCAAAGTGGTTGGTGTTCGTTAGAGTAAGAATCGCATCACTTTATTTTTTATACAGGTAAATGGAGTGTTCTTCCCCATTCCAGGTTTCAACGCTTTGGTAGCCTATTTCTCGATCCTTCCATCCGATGATGTCATAGTTATGCGAAACGACGCGTGCCCCGTCTTTCAATTGCGCTTCCAGTATGGGGCGCAGCAGTTCATTGGATTCAGGGAGTAAATACATGGTCACCACTGTGGCTTCCGAGTAATCCGATTTTGTGGCGTCCTCCCTGCGGAATTCGACCAGTCCTTCCACTCCTGCTTTTTGGGCGTTGAGCCGCGCTTCCTTAAGCAGCTCCGGGTCCAGTTCGATCCCAACACTCCGCGCTCCGAACCTTTTGGCTGCCATCACCACTATGCGCCCGTCTCCGCTGCCGATATCATAAACCACATCCTTTTCATTCACGTCTGCTATTTGCAGCATGGTTTCCGCCACTTCCAGAGGAGTGGGAACGTAGGGAGCCAGGTCCACCGCATCTTCCCGGCCGTGTGATCCTATATACAGTTCGAGCTCATTGTTTTCGTCCGTGCGAAAGGAAAAAGGCTTGCCTTTTTCCAGAGTGTACCGGATCCAGAGGTTTTCCCTTGGGAAAAAAACATACAGATCTTCACTGCTTGGATAGTGGTGAACCTCACCCACCTGGATCGTTTTCTTCTGAGGCTCTTTGTCATCACTGCTGGGTTTGATTTTATATGTTACGGGATTTTCCGTGACATTTCGGATGGTGATCTCAGGGAGTTCTTCGGGGGGAGTCTTTGTGTCCGCTGTCTTTTTTTCAGGTGCTTTTTCCTGAATGGGATCGGGCGCATTGCTTTGTCCGCAGGACCAGCTCAGAACCGTAACGATCAGAAAAAAGATAATGGAAAATTTAACGGAATACCTCTCTATTTTAGAAAAAAGATTTTCTTCGTGCATTGTTTTCAACCGAGTCAAAGAGTGATGATTTAGTGCTTTAGCTTTTTTCCCCCTTTTATTTCTCCATCATGGGATCTTTACGGACAGAGACCTTTCCGGCATAGCTCTTTTTATTGACTGTTATCTTAACCGCATAGGTCCCAGGTTCAGCTGTCGGAGCTCCTCTTCCGGCTCCAAATCTTCTGCCATACCGTCCAAAACCCATGGCTTCAAAGGCTTTTTGTTGGATATCTGACATCTCTCTGAAGGAAAGGCCCGGTTTCTTGAGCTCTTCCATTGCTTTTTCCACAATTTTTTTGGCTTTTTCTTCTACTTCAGGCCTCTGGAGAATCCTCTCCATCATCTGCTGCATCCGGGTCAGGTTCTGTTTGATCTGATCAGGGGGGGGATCAAACATCATGTCCCACATCAGGCGGTTCACTCCGGCGTCCGTATCTTTCAGAGTATAGGTCGTCTTTAAATTCCCGGTGGCATCTGTTATTTCAACTTTTACCGGATCAGCAGGTTTTTCCTTAAGATAAAAGTCAATGAGAGCGCCTGGAGAAGGATTTTCTCCTGCAAAATACAGGTTGCCTCGGCCGTAACCGCCTCTGTCAAGGTTCAGCCATTGGGTCCCGGGCCGCTGGTTTTCAAAAAAGCAAGCTTCAGAGGATAGGACTTCTTCTGTGAGCTGCTGGAGGGGCGAGATGTCGTCAAGGATCCATATGCCCCTGCCGTGGGTGCCGGCGATCAAGTCGTTGTCTCTGGGATGGATCATCAGGTCATGAAAGGCCACAGTGGGCATGTTAAGACTTAGATTGGCCCAGTTTGTGCCGCCGTCAATGGAAAAGAAAACAGCAAACTCTGTCCCTACAAAAAGAAGATTTTTGTTTTTCTTGTCTTCGCGGATGACATAGACAGGTCCTCCGTCCGGAAGGTTCCCAGAGATGTTGGTCCAGTTCGTGCCGAAGTCTGTGGTTTTGAACACATAGGGTTTGAAGAGGTCACTGCGGTGGCCGTCAAAAGTCAGGTAGCAGGTTCCCTCTTCATAGCGGGAGGCCTCGACACGGCTGACCCAGATTCCTTCAGGAACATCCGGAACGTTTTTTCTCATGTTGGTCCAGGTTTTTCCTCCGTCTTGTGTGAGCTGGACATTCCCGTCATCTGTTCCTACCCATATCAGGCCGGGTGTAATGGGAGATTCGGATATGGTTATAATGGTGCAGTGAGTCTCGGCTCCTGTCTGGTCGAGGGTGATGCCGCCTGTGGGCTTGTCGTATTTATCCGGGTCATCAGTCGTCAGGTCAGGACTTATGATTGTCCAGTGGTCGCCGCGGTCTATGGATTTGAACACGTGGTTTCCGCCAAAGTAAAGGGTATGGGGATTGTGCGGCGAAAGAAGGATGGGTGAGCTCCAGTTGAAGCGGAATGGAGAACTCTGACGGCCGAAAAAACTCTGCTGCGGTTCCTGTTCTTCCGGTTTGCGCTTTGGTGGGGGCGGGGCGTATTCTGTCCAGTTGTAGGTATTCTCCCGGGATGGTCTGATCCGGCTTGAATCCCGAGTTTCCACATTCACACGGCTGATATTTCCTCCCTGGCTTTCGCAGTAGACTGTCTGCCAGTCTGTAGGATCGTTTTGTGTATGAAACCCATCGCCGCCTCCGATGTTGAACCAGAGATCAGTAAAGATAGCTTCCTGCCGGCTCATGCTTGGTCCTGCCCAGGTTCCATTGTCCTGCATACCTCCGTAAATGTAATAAGGGTCACGCATATCAGCGCTTACGGCATAGAACTGGGTCACACAAAGGTTGTCAAAGAATATCCAGGTATTGCCGTGGTCATGGGTGAGTGACGCTCCTCCGTCCTGTCCCACGTAGAACCGGTTCTTGTTATGAGGATCAATCCACATAGTGTGGAAGTCCGGATGAAGCCCGCTTATTGTTTTAAGGGTTTTGCCTCCGTCTTCGGAATACATCATGTTGGTGGCCAGATAATAGATAAGCTGGTCGTCGGACGGATTTATATAGATATGGCTGTAGTAAAACGGGCGGACATTTGTCCGGTTCATGTACATCCATGATTCTCCGCCGTCCTCTGACCGGTAGATGCCTGAACCGAGTTTTGTCATGTCTTTGTAGTCGGGATTCGGTTTCTCTTCCTGTCCTTCACGGATGGTCTGTCTCGGTTGAAAGCTGTGTTCGATCACAGCCATAAGCACCTGTGGGTTGCTTTTAGATATGGCCAGGCCGATCCTTCCCAGGTCTCCTTCCGGGATTCCCTGGATCAGCTTTGTCCAGGTTTTGCCTCCGTCCGTGGTCTTAAAGATCCCGCTGTTCGGGCCTCCGGAATCAAACCGCCAGGGCTGACGCAGCCTCTGCCAGAACGAGACAAAGAGGATGTCCGGATTTTCAGGGTGAATGACCAGGTCGATGGCCCCGGTTTTCCCGTCATCCGGCAGCCCGCTGGTCAATTTCTGCCAGGTTTTGCCTCCGTCCTCTGTTTTGAATAAACCCCTGTCTCCTGAATAACCCCAGGTATGTCCTGGAGCTGCGGCATAAACGATATCGGGATTGTCCGGATGGGTGATCACACGGCCGATGGAATGAGTGGTTTCCAGCCCCATGTGAGTGAATGTTTTCCCTCCGTCCACAGATTTGTAAATCCCGTCTCCCCAGGCAATACTGTTCCGGCAGCATTCTTCGCCGGTTCCGACCCAGATGATATCTGGATTTTTCTGGAAAAAAGCCACATCGCCGATAGATGCAGAGCCGTAGTCGTCGAAAATCGGCTCCCAGGTGGTTCCTGCATTTACGGATTTCCATACTCCTCCGGACGCGCTTGCCACCAAAACCTGGGTGAAGTCATTGTCCAGAGCTTCGAAATCCGAGATGCGGCCGACCATGTTGGCCGGCCCGATATTGCGCCATTTAAGATTTTTAAGTAAGCCGGGATCCGGATTCTGTGAAAAGAAAAGGCTTGACGTGCTTAACAGAAAAATGAACAAGACAAGAACACGGCTTGTCTTCTTTACTAACTGACTCATTCCTAACCTCCTTTTTTTGCCCGGATATTCAAAAAAAGCAGGTCACAGCCGCATCTTTTTTTAAATAATCCGGGCAAGTTACGATAGTTATAATGGTGTGAGAACACATTTAAATTTGTGTGCATATTAAAATTAGAAATGCCATTATATATAATAAAATCGGTTTTGAAAATAAAAATTCTGTCTAATGCCGGCTTTTTGTTCTTTGATTTATGATTGACTTGAGGGGACAGCTCTTTGTATTATCGTGGATACCGTATCATAAACAAACAGCGCCATTTTTTTTGAATAGGTCAGGTAAAATGAGCATAGAAAAAATAGAACTTTCGCTCTTGGAACTGCCTTATGTTCATTTTTTTGAAACCAGCTTTGGCAGGGAAGAGAAGAAAACATTCATCCTGGTAAAAATTTTTTCCGAGGGGCTCTGCGGCTTTGGCGAGGTCACGGCCGATCTTCTTCCTCTTTATAATTATGAAACCACATCCACATCCTGGGTCATCATAAAGGAAATACTCGCTCCTCTCATCTTTGACAGGGGACTAAGCAGTCCGGTTGCATTCCACACTGAGGTCCAAAGATTCAAAGGACATCATATGGCCAAGGCAGGGCTTGAACTGGCCTTATGGGATTTGAAGGCCAAAAAAGAGCGCAGGCCTTTGAGCGCTCTTTATGGGGGAGATAAAAAGGAAGTCCTCTCCGGAGTGAGCGTAGGGATTCAGGACAATATTTCTGATCTAATCAGGAGAATTGAAGATTTTCTCCACCAAGGCTATCCCAGAGTCAAATTAAAAATAAAGCCCGGATGGGATATCACAATCCTTGAACAGGTAAGAAAAGAGTTCCCTCAAATCACACTTCAAGTCGATGCCAACTGTGGCTACACATCCGCTGATATGGAGCGGCTCGAAAAGCTGGATGAATATGACCTTGCGCTGGTCGAGCAGCCTTTTCCAGCCCATGATCTGCTTTCCCATTCACAGCTCAAAAAAAGGATCCGCACGCCTGTTTGCCTGGATGAGAGCGCCGAATCCCTGGAGGCTGTCCGCCAGGCTTATGAGCTGGGGTGCTTTGATATCATCAATATCAAAGTAGGGAGAGTGGGCGGAATTGTGGAGGCGCAAAAGATCCATGATTTTTGTGCGTCAAAACATGTGCCTGTGTGGTGCGGCGGCATGCTGGAGAGCGGAATCGGAAGGGCGCACAATATTCATTTAGCCGCGCTTCCCAATTTTAAGCTGACCAATGATATCTCGGCCAGCCGGAGGTATTTTGCCCAGGATTTGATCGAACCTCAGGTGGAGATCACGGAACAGGGAACGATCAAGGTCCCCGAAGGGCCTGGGATCGGCGTGACACCCATTGAGGCGCGCATTGAAAAGGCCGCTCAAAAAAAAGAAGTGCTCACTCCTTAATGACTTGGATAATTCATTTTTATCTTGTATATTAGGGAATGAAAGAGGAAAGCCAGTCTATGATTGAAGGAAAGGGACATGTCTTCTCTAACGTATAAAAAAGCAGGCGTTGATATTGATAAAGCGGATCGATTCATAAAAAGGATCAAACCTCTCTTAAAAGACACTTCCCGTCCTGAGGTTATAGGGGAAGTGGGGGGCTTCAGCGGGTTGTTCAAGCCCTCGTTAAAAGGCCTGAAGGATCCGGTTCTGGTGGCTTCCACAGATGGCGTGGGCACAAAGCTTCTGCTTGCAGATTTGTTGGGAAGATATGAAGAAGTGGGCATTGACCTTGTGGCCATGTGCGTGAATGACATTATAGCCGCAGGAGCAGAGCCTCTTTTTTTCCTCGACTATATTGCCTGCGGAAAATTGAACGACGAGAAATTGGTTTCTCTCATGAAAGGTATCACCGGAGGCTGTAAGCAGGCCGGCTGCGCCCTTATAGGCGGAGAGACTGCCGAGCTTCCGGGTATGTATACAGGAGATAAAACAGATATCGCGGGATTCTGTGTGGGAATGGTTTCCAGAGAAAATATTCTGGACGGAGCTTCGTGCAGAAAGAGAGACACGCTTATCGGATTGAGCTCCAGCGGCGTCCACAGCAATGGTTTTTCTTTGATCCGAAAAGTGTTCACAGAAAAGGAACTAAAGGGAGAGCTCGGCAGGGCATTAATAAAACCCACAAAGATCTATGTAAAAGCGGTGCTCGAACTTTTAAAGAACCAATGGATAAAAGCGGCCGCCCATATCACAGGCGGAGGGTTTTATGAGAACATCCCCAGGACTCTGCCGGAAGGGATGGGAGCGGAGATAAAAAAAGGCTCCTGGCCTGAAAACGATATTTTCATGAGGATACAAAAAAAAGGCGGAATCAGCGATAAAGAGATGCACCGGACATTTAACATGGGGATCGGATTTACGGTTGTATCCAGCCCTGACAAAACTCACTCTGTTCTGGATACCCTCAAAGCCGCAGGGCAGGAAGCCTGGGTCATAGGCGAGATCGTCTCCGGGGAACATAAGGTAACGCTCATCACTTAAGCCCTCATGCTCAACCGTAAGTATAGCCGGTTTCATACATGGTCAGAATATTTTCAAGCGGGGTGTTGGGCTGGATATTGTGGCAGGGGGCGAGAATATAGCCGCCTCCTTTGCCAAGAGTCTTGAGGTTCTCTAACACCTCATTTTTGACGTCCAGTTTGCTTCCGAAAGGAAGGGTCTGCTGGTTGTCCATAGCTCCGTGGAAGACAATCTGCTCTCCGAAATCAGCTTTGAGCCTGTGGCGCTCCATGTTTTCACACCGCCACTGGATGGGATTCAGAACATCGATCCCGGTGTCGATAAGGTCAGGGATGATCCGCCGTATGCTGCCGTCATTGTGATGAAACACGAAAGCTCCCTGCTGGTGGACAAAGTCAACGATCTTTTTCATTCTAGGAAGAAGGAATTCCCGGATGTGTGAAGGGGAGATCATAAGGTCTTCCTGAGAACCCATATCTTCAGCCACATAGGTCAGCAGCACCTTTCCCGGGATCTGCTCATAGATCCGCTTGATCTTTGAAAAGCTCAGGTCAAAGAGCTTGTCCAGGCAGAAATGCACGATTTCCGGATTTTCCACTAAATCCATAAAGGCTCTCTCCGGCCCCCTGAGGTCCTTATAGGTAAGGAAAGGCTCATAATACCCGCCCTCTATGGGATACGCTTCTTTTCCTTTGATCTGGTTTTTAACGGAGCTGTAGTCCCACCAGTCAGGGTCAGGCCAGGTGTAGTTCTTCTTTATCTTTTCTATAGAGTCATAACCGGCAAGAGAGTGGGACACACACTCATCATATTCCCCCGTTCCGTAGTTCATGTTCTTATGCCGGCAACCGAATTCATCGGTTCCGGGTGAAAGAGTAGGGCCGGTATATTCAGGCTCCAGTTTGATGACTTTGTCTATATGGAGTTTTTCATATATCTCGAATTCGCTCTCACAACCCAGATGTTTCCTGAGCCGTTCCGTTGTCTCCCGAGTGGCCCAGTAATCCATAGGAATTCGGTCCGGCTTTTCTTTGTTCAGGACCGCCAGCCATCTCTCTCTGGGCGATAGGATCTCTTTAGGCATGGGTTATATCTATATAGCATATTTGAGAGGGGCTCTCAATTTGTATTTCTATTGTTTTTTTGGTCTGAGTTGTTCGATGATATTGCTGCTTACCCAGTAAATGTTTGATTCGTTGTTGAGTTCATCAAAGCTGGTAAAAAAAAGATATTTTCCATCCGGAGAAACATATGGAAAAGCGCACGGGTAATCATGATTCATTTCTATATTGAGATTCATAGGTTCAATCCAATTTCCTCCATCTTTTCGTGATACTTGATAATAGACCCTATTTCCGTCAGATGAAAAGAACGGGGCTTGACAGTTATATAATTTTATCGAATATCTCTTAAAAAAGGCAGTATTATCTAAAAATTTCCATATCTTATTGCAAGCGAAGGCTGGCTCTGATTTAAAGGTTTTGCTAGAATGGTTTCGATGAATGTGAGTGTACTTTGACGCCTAAAATCTTTGAAGAATTAGAGAAGATTAACGAACGGCCGGAGCCGTTCCAGTTTTACACCGCAAGCGATCTATGGGCCGACGAACACACGTCAAAGCAGATGCTCTCGTTCCACCTCAATGAGGACATAGACGTTTCTTCGCGAAACGCGGAATTTATCGAGGCAGGCCTTTTCGTTAAGGGGCTCTATTCCGATGTCGCGGGAACTCCCTATGATCGAAGGTCGAATGAATTTGCCGTCATTGCTAATAGAACGTAGAGAAAATCTTCAGCTGAAGAAAATTTAATGAGGACGTCCGGTGTCCTATTTCATATGGGGGCCCAATCCTTCTTCGGACACGATATAGGCCAGAAGGGATAAGGCAATGGTTCCCAATTCCAGTTCCCTGGGGTTAACGGTTTCCATGGTGTCGCGTCCTGAATGATGAACATCGAAATAGCGCTGTGAATCAGGGACAAGACCGCCCAGGACGGTCCCCTGTTTGCCCAGTGGAGAAATATCCACACCGCCTCCTCCTTTTCTTATCCAGTGGATCTGGATGGATTGGAAGGCAGGCAGCCATTTCTGCATCCAGTTTAATGTCCCATCACCGGCATTGATTCCTATTCCCAGGGGCAGAAATCCTCCCCGGTCGGATTCCATGGCCAGAATGTGTTTTTCATCAGCTCTTTTTTCAGATGCCGCATAGTCACGGCCTCCGGAACCGCCGAATTCTTCGTTCATGAACATAACAGAACGGATGGTCCGCTTCGGTCTGAGATCCAGTGCTTTTATCAGGTACAGTGAAGCCAGTGCATGAGTGCATCCGGCCCCATCGTCGTGCGCCCCGGGACTCAGGTCCCAGGAGTCCAGATGCCCGCCCAGTAGTATGATCTCATCCGGCTTTTCGCATCCCGGAAGGTCACCAATAACATTATAGGACCGGACCGGAGGCAGATTCTGACAGTAAAAGCGAATAAACAGCCTTAAATCAGGGTCTAGTTTGAGAGACCGGCTTAAAAAATCAGCTCCCTGGGTGCTTATGCAGGCAGCCGGGATTTTTGTGACCCCGGGTTCGTAGCTCATCATCCCTGTATGGGGAAAATCATCGTTTGCTGTGGTGGGAGACCGGACTACAGCGGCGGCGGCTCCCATTTTAGAGGCCTCAACCGCCCCTCTGACCCTGTAGGCGGCGGCTTTTCCGTAAGCAGAGAACGTATTAAGGAAGCCCTGTTCCATCTTTACGTTAAAAAAAATGATTTTTCCTGCGGCGGATTCTTCAAGACGCTCAAGTTCGGCAAAGTCCTTGACCTCTATGACCCTGGAAGACAGGCCATCTTCGGAAGTAGCCACACTTCCCCCGATGGCCGCTATTCTGAGAGCATGATTTCCCAGAACAGAGGATATCATAAGGGCCTCTTCCTCAGGCCCGCGGACCCAGTGCGGAACCGTGGTCGGTTCCAGGTGAACATTTTCAAGACCCATTTCCATCATGATCTGCCTGGTTAGTTCCACGGCAGCGGCGGCTCCCGGAGATCCGGTTAACCGGTGTCCCACTGAAGTGATTCTCTGAAGAATGGAATAAGAAGGAAGCTCCCTGAGTCCTCGCTCCATCAGTCTTTGAGCGATGTTCTGGTATTTTTCAATGCGTTCGGATGGGCTGTCTTCCGGCCGTGAGAAAGCCGCTGAAGTGAGGACCAGAAGCACCAGTCCAAGACACTTTATTTTTAAACCGTGTTTTCTAGTGAACATCTTGAAATCCTTTCCTCATCCTGGATGAATATACTTTTGCAGGGTTTTTGTATTTAAAAATGAATATCTGCAAACATCCATGATGTTTAAGAAAAAAGATTAAGATTTCTTATTGGAATTGTCAAAAGAAAATGGAGATATGTTAACTTAGCTCTTGACGGGGACACTATTGCTTTGTTATCACATCCTGATATACTGTATTGAGTGTTCAGACACAATTGATATATACTGATTTTTCTAAAATGGAAATTTTATCATTCATTGTTCTTATTCTTTTATCGCTTGTTGGATATTCGGCAGGAGTAACCATAATAACTGGCAGAGCCTCTGCACCAAAGCCCCGCCTTATCGATCTAGGTCTTATTGTTTTTATATGGGTGGCTGCCGTGTATTCCCGGAGCATTATTGATCTTAATAAATGGCTTTTGATTCTCTTCTGGTTGGTATTAGGAAGCGGTGTGGGTATGCTGTCAGCATTGCTTATAAAGAAATTTGGAAAACCTGCCCTTCAAGGTGAAAAAGCGGATACGTTTCAGATAAAGGGAAATATCTGGAACCAATGGAAAGACTTTTCCTTGAGGATGGGGAGTTTTCAAAGCAGAATAGTGCTTTCCCTCTTTTTTTTTGTATTTGTTTTTCCTTTTGCCTTAATAACAAAAATTTTTATTGACCCATTAAAACTGAAAGAAAAGAAATCTGTTTCCTATTGGGATCCCAAGCAAGAGGCACACAGAGATATTGATGAATTCCGGAGACAATTCTAATGTATGTACTGGGGATCTCATGTTTTTACCACGATTCGGCTGCTGCGCTCATCAAAGATGGGGATCTGGTTGCCGCTGCAGAAGAGGAAAGATTCTCCCGGATAAAGCATGATGCTGGTTTTCCTGTGAAGGCTATCCAGTTTTGTATGGAACAGGCTGGGATTACAGAAAAAGACCTCACTTATGTTGTTTTTTATGAAAAACCTTTTCATAAGTTTGAACGCATCCTTATGAGTTCTATGCAGATGTTTCCAAGGTCATGGAAGGTTTTTTCTGAGGCAATGATCACTTGGCTGGGGGATAAACTCTGGATAAAAAGCATTATCAAAGATAAGGTCGGTATCGGAGACGAAAGGATATTTTTTGGAGAACACCATCTATCCCATGCAGCGAGTGCTTTCTATCCCTCTCCCTTTAAAGACGCTGCCTTTCTTACCGTGGATGGCGTGGGTGAATGGGCCACGGCAACCATGGGCATAGGAAGCGGTACAGAGATCAGTGTAAAAAATGAAATTAAATTTCCCCACTCCCTGGGACTTCTTTACAGTGCTTTTACGGCTTTCCTTGGATTCCGAGTCAATAATGGTGAGTATAAAGTCATGGGAATGGCTCCCTATGGGAAACCACGATATGTTGATAAGATTTACAGCCATCTTATAAATCTTGCTGAGGATGGTTCTTTTCGCATCAATATGGATTATTTTTCATACCATTATTCAGATAAAAAAACATTCAATTCTAAGTTTGTCAATCTTTTCGGAGAACCCAGAGAACCTGAATCTCATTTTTTTACATCCGGTACTAGATATCCTTCCTATTTTGGAGAGAAACCTGCCAATTTTAATGAACTCTGCCGCAAAAACGAACATTATGCAGACATCGCCGCAAGCATTCAGAGGGTCACAGAGGAAGTCTTATTGAAACTCGTCAACTCTCTTTATAAAGAAACAGGGTTAAAAAGACTTTGCCTTGCAGGGGGAGTCGCCCTGAATTCGGTAGCAAACGGAAGGATCATAAGGGAAAGTCCCTTTGAAGAGATTTTTATTCAGCCCGCTGCCGGAGACGGAGGGGGAGCTTTGGGAGCTGCCCTCTATCTGTATCATGGTCTATTGGGTAAACCAAGGAACTTTATATTAGAGCATTCCTATTGGGGTAAGGCTTATTCAGAAAAAGAGATAAAGAAATTCCTGGATGATAATCATTGCTCCTATGAATACTACAGTGAAGAAAAGGAACTTGTGGATAGGATCACAGATGATTTGGTCAATGGAAAAGTGGTGGCCTTGTTTCAAGGGAGGTTTGAATGGGGACCCAGAGCATTGGGAAACCGAAGTATTCTGGCTGATCCAAGGTCAGAAAAAATGAAAGACACCGTTAATACCAAAATAAAATTTCGTGAACCGTTTAGGCCATTTGCTCCTGTGATACTCGAAGAGAAAGCCGACCAATATTTTGAGGAGAGAGTGTCACATCATTTCCCTGCTCGTTATATGCTCTTTGTTTTCCCATTCAGAGAAAAAAAAGCAGGAACCATAAACGCGGTTAACCATATGGGGACCGGCAGAATTCAGACGATTCGCAAAGAATGGAATCCGAAATATTATAAAATCGTTAAGAGTTTTGAGGAAGCGACGGGTGTCCCGGTGCTCCTAAATACTTCATTTAATTTACGGGGAGAACCGATCGTCAATACTCCATCCAATGCTTACAATACTTACATAAACAGCGGTATTGATGTTCTGGTAATGGAAAATTTCATGATCAGAAAAGAGAAACTATGAATAGAAGTAAGAGTGAAGAATGAGCGTATTCAAAAGAATGGTGTCAAAACTGGGAATTTTCGGTGAACTCCTTTTGTTTCTCTGGAAGAGAAAACTCTGGTGGATGATACCGATGATAGTCATTCTCGTTCTGTTTGGAATACTTCTGGTCCTTACCCAGGGATCAGCTATTGCCCCTTTTATATACACACTTTTCTAGGGCATATATCTCCGACCTGTTTCATCGGACATTGTTATAAAGCTGAGGGGTTAAGAAACCGCACAATCTCTCCGCCGCAATGCCATACCCACTTTTGTTCAGATGCAGTCTGTCTATCCATATATTGTTATCTTTTTGTGTAAGATTAAATTCCTCATATAAATCAAGGTAAGGGACTTCCATATGATCAAGATAATGATGAATTTTTTCGTGAATGGACGCATAGATATAATTTTCCCCTACTTTTCTAAACGGAAAAATGACAACTGAAAGCGGTATGTTCATGCTGTCAAGATATTTTTTTGTTTTTTTCAAATATGAGAAAGCTTCTTCTTCTCCCAGAAGAAAAATATCTTCGGAATTATAGTTTTCATTGCCTTTTTTCTTTAGCCAGGACATTTTTAAATTTATGAATCTGAACAGATGTGAATATTTCATCAGAGACTCTGTGATCTTTGTTTTTTTCAATACATAAGGAATAGAAAAATCATAATATGGAGTGAGAACAAAACTCTTTTCATCAGGTTTTTTTCTAATACTCAATCTTCTTTCAAAATCATTAGGACATATTTGAAGAACCACCATATCGGGATGAAAGCGATGAATATATTCTTTTATAATATGATATTCCTGTACAGTATTATAGCCCACAACTCCCATACCAAAAACATCAATGCTGTATCCTTTTTCTGTCATCAATGTTTCCAGTTGTTTATGATAGGTCTCAGACAGAGGGACAAGCCAGCCGTATGTGAGGGAATCTCCCACAAATACAATTCTTTTTTCATGTGCTTTTCTTTCCCTGTATTTTTTATCCCTGAATCCCCATGAATTAATGATATAGGGAATTCCTTTTACTATAGCTTTGGAGTCAGGAATTAATTCAAAAACCAGGTCATTGTTTTCGGATACTCTATAAGTCGCAGGAGCAGGTATATGGGCTGTGCCCTTAGGTCGGAACCTGAATTTGTAAAGGGCTCTGATTCCAGCTTCCAGAAGAAAGAAAGTGATAACAATTGACATCAATATTATGGTGGTGCGGATCATAATTTTCTTCATTTTTATCAGTCTTTTTATATTATAACAGGGAGAAAACAGCAAGCCATTCCTTCTTTCTTAGTTATGAGGCAGATCTATTGATCATACTATCCACGGATAACACGGCCGGACAAAAAGAAATCCCCCCTCACTCACACCGGATCGAATCAATGGGATTGGCTGATGCAGCCCGATAGACCCTGAAAAACATGGTCACGAGAGCCAGGAAAAGAGCTGTCCCTGATGCCAGAAGAAAAGTCACGATCCCCACTTGAATGTGATAGGCAAAATTCTGGAGCCATCTGTTCATCACATACCAGGCAACAGGCAGGGCAATGATGTTAGCCAGAATCACCCATTTGGTGAATTTCCAGGACAGCATGACCATGATGTTCGTTACCGAAGAGCCAAGGATCTTTCGAATGCCGATCTCTTTAGTCTTTTGCTCGGCCGTAAAAGAAGTCAGCGCGAGAAGCCCCAGACAGGAGATCACAACAGCCAGGAGAGAGAAAACCCCGAAAATTCGCCTGGTGTTCTCCTCATTCTCGTAAAGCCGGGCATAATCTTCATCCAGAAAGGAATAGAGAAACGGCTTTTCGCCTCTGTATGGCCGAAGTGTATCTTCCAGGTATCCCAGTGTCTGGCTCATATTTTTGGTTTCAGTTCTGACGGACATATGCAGCAGCCACGGCCGGTAGATATAAAGGGCCATGGGTTCTATTTTGTGATGCAGAGACCGGAAATTAAAATCCTTCATGACTCCGATCACCTGTCCCCACTCCAGTCCCCCGATTTTGAACTTCTCTCCTATGGGATTTTCCCAACCGATCTGCTTGGCAAGAGTCTCGTTGATGATATAGGAGCGTTGGTTTCTGTCGTCTGCATACTCCAGAGAGAAATCCCGGCCTTCTAAGAGCTCGATCCCGTAAAAGGAAAGGAAATCATAATCCACGGTCATGTAAGGAGAGATCCATTGTTCTTCAGGATTCATTCCTTCGAAAAATATTTGATTTCTCCACAGCGAGTTCCCTAGTGTACGTGTGGAGGCAGTGATGTCTTTTATTCCGGGATCCTTCAGAAGGTTCTCTTTGATCGTATCAAAGTGCTGCTGCATCTCATCAGTCATAGGAAGGGTCACAACATGGGCTTTGTCAAATCCGGTGTCCTTATTTCTCATGAATTCGAACTGACTGGAAACGACCGTTGTGCAAAAGATCAATGTGATGGAAACCGCAAACTGCCCCATAACCAGGACTTTCCTTATTCCCGCGGATTTTTTCCCTTGTGAAAAGCTGCTTTTAAGAACAACCACCGGTCGGAAGGAAGAGAGGACAAAGGCAGGGTAAATGCCTGATAAAATCCCGCTTCCGACCAATACACAGAAGATTCCGGCAGCAAATACCATATTGTCCAAGGAAAAGGACAGCAGGCCGGACACCAGGATCTTTTCGAGTGCGGGTTTGATCGTTTGAATGATGACCACGGCAAAGAAAAGCGCAGCTAAGGAAAAAAGCAGGGATTCTCCGATGAACTGCCGGATGAGTTGTGACCTGTGTGCGCCGATGACCTTGCGCACCCCCACTTCACGGGCGCGGGTGAGAGCCCTGGCCGTAGAAAGATTGATGAAATTAATGCAGGCGATCACAAGGATGAAGACCATAATGACGGAAAAGAAAGAGACATACATGATGTCACCCTTCATCCGGTTGATCTCCCACATGATATGTTTGGAGCGAAGATGGATGTCTTTCAGGGGTTGGAGAAAAAGAGAAACATGCTCCGCGTTGAACTTAAAGTATTTCCGGGTGTGTGCGGGGAGCTTGTTTTCCAGTGTTTCAGGATCCGCATTTTGTTTGAGAAGGACATAAGTGGGAGAGATGTGATTGTAGTTATCCCACTCCACGGGCTGATTCCTCATCTCCGTAATGGAAACCAGCATGTCGAATTGAATATGGGAATTTTTGGGTACGTTTTCCGTCACTCCAGTTACTTTGTATTCTTTGGAGTCCAGGCCCAGAAGAGTTTTTCCCACAGGGTCTTCATCCTTGAAGATCCGCCGGGCTGTATCTTCTGTTATGACCACAGTGTTTGGATCCAGAAGTGCGGTCTGAGGATCCCCTTCCAGCAGTTTAAAAGAGAAGACATTGAAAACATCGGGGTCCGCAAGGAGAGCTTGTGGGATCTCAAAGATCTCATCCCTGTATTTGGTCCAGATATTCCCCATGCTGATGAAATTGACCGCTTTGCTGACCTCCGGGTATTGCACAAGGGTCTCTCCCATCCAGGAAGTGGACTGGCCGAGATTCTGTTCATCCTGTCCTTTAAAGGACTGTTTCTCCACCAGACGGAAGATGCGGTCTTTGTTCTCATGAAAGCTGTCAAAGGAGAGCTCGAACCGGAGATAGGAGGCGATCACGATACAGCAGGCCATTCCAAGAGCCAGGCCCGTGATATTGATAAAGGAATACACTTTGTGACGGCGGATCAGGCGCAGGGCCGCTTTCACATAATTCCAGGCCATAGAGGGCATGAACCGTCCGGCCCGCAAAGGGGAGCGGCGGTTGAGCATGACTATCCGGTTTTTCTTGTATTCAGCGGCCATGGTTTCCACTGTCCCCAGTTGGTTGACGGCCTGGCGGAAGGCCTTCTCTTCTGTGAGCCCTGACTCTCTTTGAGCCTGGTAGGTGTCTCTCAGGTGGAGTTCAATGTCTTCGATATACCCGTCCTCGAACACCTCATGTTTGTAGAGGCTTTTTTTCCATTTTTTGATCTCTTTTTCCAGGTTAAACATGTTTCTCCTTCTGTTTCTAATCCTCGGATGGCATTGGTTTTGTAAGCCTGACGAGTGCCTGCCAGACATTCCGCCAGCTCACAAGCTCTCTCTCCAGTGCCTTTCGGCCTTTCTCCGTTATGGTATAGTACCGGCGGGGCCGGTTTTCTTTGGAGAGTTTCCATTGGGAGGATATCAGGCCATCCATTTCCATTCTCTGTAAGACCGGATAGAGCATTCCGTCTGTCCACTCCAGATGCCCTCCTGAAATATCCTTGACATTCTGGATGATGCTGTATCCGTAATCCTCTCCCCTGGCGAGAAGAGCCAGGATAATGGGCCTGGTTGATGCGGCCATCAGTGTTTTTGATACCATTTTATGCCTCACGATCGAAGATACTTTCGTAATCAATGTATGCATGTTTCATGCCAAATAAAGGTTTAAGGGGAGGCCGGAAAAAAGGCGCCCTACAGACAGGAGA
>CAZSZS010000024.1:0-16629 GCA_964611275.1 uncultured Eubacteriales bacterium | reverse complement strand
AATTTTAATCGCCATTTTTTTACCATTGAGGCGAGCCCATCTTACTGCATCTGCTTCGTTACAAGGCATTCGCAGTGAAAGACCACACCTTCATGCCTTGTGCCTCGCATCTGCAGCAACCTTGACTCGTGAATAACCCAGGTTAAATACACACTTTTAAAGAACAGGTTTTGTCTTGCTTGCCAGCATCAAGGAAGGCTATCTTGAAAAAAATTCTTCTCTGCTGAGCGTATAGAGTTTGACTCTGCCTCCCTGAAGTTTTTTCATAACAAAACCTCTGTAAACCATCCCTACTCTTTCAGCGACTCTTTCTGATGCTTTATTTGTAGGGAAAATAGAAGCTACGATCCTCTGCACATCTGATTCAGAATAAACATAGGCAAAAAGGCGGTGAGTGGCCTCTGTAGCGTATCCTTTGCCCCAATATTTTGGAAGAAGCATATAGAAGACCTCCGCATCCGAGCTCCCTTCGACCGGAATAAGTCCTATGGCTCCTACAAATTGATCATCTGACTTTCTGACAACGGCCAGGACAAATATCTGGTTCTCTTTCCCATACCTTTCAATGATCATATTAAACAGCTCTTCCGATCCTTTATAGGTTTTCTGCTCGGAAATAAAAGAAAGATACTGGGTTGCTTTCTCATCCCTCATAAAAGAAAAAAAAGGTTCCCAATCCTCATCAATAAACGGCCTGATATAAAGCCGGTCAGTCTCAAGGCGCTCAGGGATTCTTATACTGAAACCTTCTCTGAAAAAAGCCATTTTAAGACGTCACCACTAACCAAGTCTATTATATATAAAAAATTTGAAAATAGAAATGTTTTTGATGATTGCATTGGCTGTATTTCTATATTATTCTTAGTTAGCCTGACCTATTCATAAAAAAATGGCGATGATCATTTTTTTGCTTTGATTTCAAGGATATTCATGCTTTAATAAAAATGAAAACTGATATGTCTTTGTTAGTTTTTACTTTCATTTTAACCGCCATTTTTTTACCATTAAGGCAAGCCGATCTCACTGCATCTGTTTCGTTACAGGATACTCACGGTGAAGGACCACAGCTTCGCACCCTGTGCCTCGCATCTGCATCAACCTCGACTTGTTCATCATTCAGGTAAATAAAAAAAACGGGAAGGATTTTAAAATGTTTAAATTGAAAACAATTTTCACGCTTTTTCTTTTTTTGCTGACTCTGGGCATGCTCTCTGCCCGGGGGGAGGCTGCGGAGCAAGAAGGGCCATCTGTTCCCCGGCCCGAACACCCGCGTCCTCAATTTTTGAGAGACTCCTGGCTCAACTTGAATGGAGAGTGGAGTTATGCCTTTGACTTCGGAGTTTCCGGAAAACAGCAAGGGCTTCAAAACAGCACCGGATTCGATGAGACCATCATCGTCCCTTTTTGTCCGGAAAGCAAACTTTCCGGAGTGGAACACAAAGACTTTATCAACGCCCTGTGGTATCAGAGAAACTTTACGGTCCCCGAATCCTGGAGAGGGAAGAGAATAATCCTCCATTTTGGTGCGGTCGATTTTGCTTCAGAGGCTTTTATTGACGGACAGCCTGTGGGAAAACACTGGGGAGGGACCTCCTCGTTTGATTTTGATATCACAGAATTTGTCAAACCAGGCTCAGTCCAAAATCTTGTGGTCTCTGCTTATGATGATGTCCGTTCCCGTGTCCAGCCTGCAGGAAAACAATGCCCTGACTACAACTCACGGGGATGCCATTACACCCGAACCACAGGCATATGGCAGACAGTCTGGCTGGAAGCCATATCTTTTTACGGGCTCAAATCATGCCACATCATTCCTGATATCGACCAGGAAAAGCTCTCTTTTACTCCCCTTTTTTACAAGATCAAAGAAGGCTCGATGCTGCAGATAACAGTCAAGCAGAATGGAAATACCGTGAAACAGGAACGATTCGCTGCGGCCCTAGGTTCTCCCTGCTGTTTGGATATCAAAAACCCCCAATTATGGTCAACTGAGAATCCATTCCTCTATGACATCATCCTTGAGGTCCTTGACCAGGATGGAACAGTCCTTGACAGAGTCAAAAGCTACGCAGGGATGAGGAAAATCCATACACACGGCAATCAGATCTATCTGAACAACAAGCCTGTTTACTTAAGGTTAGTGCTGGACCAGGGATTCTATCCAGAAGGGATATGGACAGCTCCTAGCGACGAGGCTTTAAAAAATGATATTCTTCTCTCCAAAAAAGCCGGATTCAACGGAGCACGTCTCCACCAGAAAGTGTTTGAAGAACGGTTTCATTACTGGGCTGATAGACTGGGTTATCTCACCTGGGGAGAATCCTCAAGCTGGGGCATAGATGTCACCAGCGGAGAAGCAGCCAGAAATTTCCTCAGCGAATGGGAAGACATCATCACCCGTGACAGGAACCACCCGTCCATCATCACATGGACCCCTTTTAATGAAACCTGGAGCGGAGGAGAAAAACTGGAACGGCTGCTCACAGAAGCCTATGACCTCGCCAAAAACCTGGACCCTACACGGCCTGTGAATGATTCCAGCGGAGGTATCCATATCAAAACAGACCTCTGGACCGAACACACATACCAGCAGGATCCTGAGAAACTCCGAATTCTCCTCACTCCGTCTGAAAAACAACCCGTCTGGACCCGCAATCCCGAACAAAACTCCCCATACCAGGGTCAGCCCTATCTCATTGATGAATACGGAGGTATCAAATGGATCCCTTCCGCTCAACAGCAGCACTCCAAAGATTCATGGGGATACGGAGAAGACCCCAAAACCCTGGAGGAATTTTACACCCGGCTGGAAGCTCTCACTGATGTTATCCTGAGCCTTGACCATATCTGCGGATTCTGCTATACCCAGCTGACAGACATTGAACAGGAACAGAACGGAATTTATAATTATGACCGGAGCGAAAAATTTGATATGGATAGGGTCAATCAAATCATCTCAAAAAGAAGAACAAAACAAAAAAATATTAGTATAATTAACCTGGGTTATTCACAAGTCGCGGTTGCAGCGTCATTGCGAAGAACAAAGTGATGAAGCAATCTCATAATGAGATCACCACGTCGATTCGCTCCTCGTGATGACATTGCAATGCATACATATTTTATGAATAATCCAGGTTAAAAGGAGATGACATGTTAAGAACAGACCGTTTCTTTATCGTTTTTTTAGCTCTGGTCTTTATTGCAGGCCCCCGCCTTTCGCTTTTCTCAGAAGCACTCACAGGGCCGCTTCCACCTTATGACCTCCGGTGCGAATACCTTAAAAATCCCATGGGGATCGATGTGGAAAAACCGAGGTTTTCGTGGATACTTTCCCACTCAGATCGGGGTCAGAAACAATCCGCCTTTCAAATCATGGTCTCCACAGATCCTTCTCTGGAAAGGGCCGATATGTGGGATTCAGAAAAAATCAATTCGGAACAATCCCTTCATATATCCTATGAAGGGGTGCCTCTTGAGAGCAACCGCACTTACTTCTGGAAGGTCAGGTACTGGGATAAAAACGACAGGCCCAGTCCTTTCAGCCGGTCAGCCCGTTTTGATACCGGACTTTTCATGCAGGAAGAGTGGAAAGGAGAATGGATCAGCGGAAAAAATCTGTTCCGAAAAGAATTTTCCATTGAAAAAAGCATTGTCCGGGCCAGGGCTTTCATCAGCGGCCTCGGATATTACGAACTGAGTATCAACGGAAAAAAAGCAGGCGACCATGTGCTTGATCCCGGATACACCAGTTATGACCAGAGAGTGCTCTATACCACCTATGACGTTACTGACTCACTCACTCAAGGCCCGAATGCCGTAGGAGTGATGCTGGGAAAAGGATGGAGCGAGATAAGGCTCTTGATGCTGCAGATAAACGTGGAACTGGAAGGAGGAGAATCTCTCACCTTTGTTACAGACAGCACTTGGAAAACAGCTCAGGGGCCTCTGGTTTCCGACAGCATTTACAACGGAGAAGTGTATGATGCCCGAAAAGAACTCCCCGGCTGGGATAAGCCTGCATTCGATGATAAAGACTGGACTCCCGTTGAGACCGGATTCAAGCCCAAAGGGACCCTTTCCTCCCAGATGCTTCCTCCCATAAAAATCATGGATACTCTTTTACCCGGGAAAATAACCCAGCCTGAAAAGGGAGTCTATGTGTTTGACTTCGGACAGAATTTCAGCGGGTGGGCTGAGCTTTCGGTCTCAGGTGCTCGAGGAACTGAAGTCAAAATGCGTTTTGCGGAAATTCTCTATGATAACGGAATGATCAATCAAGAAAACCTGAGGAGCGCCAAAGCTCAGGACATATATATATTAAAGGGAGAAGGAGAAGAAAAATACGAACCCCGCTTCACTTACCATGGATTCCGTTATGTGGAGCTCACCGGATTTCCGGGTGTCCCGCATACGGATACGCTCAAAGCAAAACTGGTGCATTCTTCAGTCCAGCAGATGGGAAATTTCTCCTGCTCCAACTCCGTTCTGAACAGAATACAGCATTTGATCACTTGGGGACAAAAGACCAATCTTCACTCCATTCCCACAGACTGCTGCCAGAGAGATGAGCGGATGGGGTGGATGGGTGATGCCCACCTCACCGCAGAAACAGCCATGATGAATTTTAATATGGGCGCATTTTATACAAAATTCATTACGGACATCCGGGACACACAGGATGAAAAAGGGACCATCACAGATACGGTTCCTTTTATCTGGGGGCAGCGGCCGGCCGACCCTGCCTGGGGCACAGCTTATCCCCTTCTCTGCTGGTATATATACAGATACTATGGAGACAAACGCGTCCTTGAACAGCAGTATGATGGATTAAGAAAATACCTGGATTTCCTCCAGTCAGAAGCTAAAAACAATATCCTGGAACACAGTCATTACGGGGATTGGGTGGCTGTGGAAGATACCCCGGGAAGCCTGGTCTCTTCTTTCTTCTATTATTATGATGTCCTTTTGCTTCAAAACATAGCGGATGTTCTGGGAAAACAAAGAGACGCTCAATCCTATCAGGACCTTGCGAAAAAAATAAAAAACGCATTTCACGATAAATACTATGACCCTGAAACCCGTGACTACGGCAGCGGAAGCCAGACATCGAACGTTCTTCCCTTGTTTTTAAATATGGTTCCCGAAGAAAACAGGGGAGGAGTCCTGCACAACCTGAGAAAAAGCATCATATACAAGAACAACACACACCTGACCACAGGGATCATGGGTACCAAATACCTTATGGAAATGCTGTCAAACACCGGCTCTTCTTCTTTGGCATACGACCTCTCAGTCCAAACCACCTATCCCAGTTGGGGGCACATGATCGAAAACGGAGCGACCACTCTGTGGGAACTGTGGCAGAACAAGACCGGTCCGGGAATGAACTCACACAACCATCCCATGTTCGGGAGCGTGGGCGCCTGGTTCTATAAAGCTCTCGCCGGTATCCAACAAAAAGAAGATTCAGCCGGATTCAAACATATCCTTATCCGGCCGGAAATGGTGAGAGACTTGAGCTTCGCCTCCGGTACCGTTTACACACCCAGGGGACGAATCACCAGTTCCTGGACCAGATCCGACCACCACATTGAACTAAAAGTCCATATCCCAGTAAACGCTGACGCAGAGGTCTTCATCCCGAAGCTCAAACTCGAAAACATCATGCTCAAGGAGAACGGAAACCGGATTTATGCGGAAGGAAAATTCTTAACCGGAGTTCCGGGAATCAACAAAGTGGAAGAGCTTGATGATTTCATGCGCATAGAGATCGGTTCCGGCTGGTATTACTTCGAACTTATCACACAGTAATTGGTCGAATTTTTTCCATGCAGGATCATCCCTCAAAGTGGGCCTTTCTTTACTCCTGTTTATTAAAGAATAAAATCAAGGCGGAAAACAGCAAAAGAACAAAAAAGAAATAAAGCGGGAACCATACCATGTTCAGGATCAGAACATTATTTAATAAAAACTGCAGAATATACAGTACCAGAAGAAAAACGACAGATACTATGAGAGTTATAAGACTGGACTTAGACAGGTCCTTGAACTGCTTTTCATCATACCATTCACCGGACTTTTCTCTGGACTTTAAAACGAGCCAGTATAAAACGATAAGAGAATAGGGAACAACCGCAATAAAACACATGACTGCGATCCCTGCTTTAATAGCCCACAGGGGAAGTGTGAAAACGGTTGAATACAGAAGAGAAAATACTGTTATCAGAACCAGGCCTGAGATCCCGCTCAGGATCCCGATATACTGCGCGTTAATAAAAATGGAATCGTCTTTCACAACTATTTCCTGAGCACTTTGTTTTACTGATTTTCCGCTCCATACAAGCAGGACCAACATGAGAATAGTGAATATAAAATGGATCGCCTGGGTAAAATAGAGAACATAAAACTCACTCGGAAAACCAAACACATATTCATTCACAATATCATGGACGAGTGCCGTATCTCCGAACAACATCAGCAGAGACGTAATCCCGCTGAAAAAGAGAAAGGCTCTGAGAATATTATCCCTTTTAAAAAAATGAAGCTGGAGTAGGAGTGTGAGTATCGCTGAAAGGTGAAAAAAACCGAAGAGAATATAAGTTAACGACACAGGGATGGAAAAGGTAGTCACTAATTTCTCAACATCTCCCATGGCCAAGATCCTGCTTCTCAGCATGAAAAAGAACATATTTGTAAAGAAAAGACCGGCTAGGGAAAAAGAACACAATATGAGGGTGGTGTTATTGCTTATCTTTAGTAATTTTTTCATTTTTTACTCCTTTAGTCCTTGGTCCTCAAGATAAAATATCTCTTCTACGGATTTCTTAAAAAAAGATGCGATCTTAAGAGCAAGCAGAACTGAAGGATTGAATTTGCCCTTTTCAATGGAATGAATGGTCAAGCGGGTCACTCCGACCTCGTTTGCCAGGGCTTGCTGGGAGATCTCATTGTGTTCAAACCGGCATCTTCTTAAATTATTCTTTAGTGTTTTTTTGTTTTTCATTTCAGAGTCCCGTATATTATTCTATATTTATTGTATACTATTATATACATTTATATGCACATTGCAAGAACTTTTTTTCTATGGGAAATAGATAAAAAGCAGAGAGTATTTTTAGTCTTTCATAGAAGTCTGTTTTTTCCTTATGGAAAGCCGGGCCACAGAAAAAACAAACCACCCCACAGAAGCCGCAAGAAAAAGTGACTTATACCCTGCTTCGCTCATCCGGCCGGAAAAATAGAGAAAAGGCGCTGCCAGGCAAAGAAAAAGGCTCAAAACAGCCATGCCTAAAAAAATTCGCGAAACCATCTTACCCCAGATCTTTTTATTCATCTGACTATTACTTTGTTTTATTATATCTTAACATCTGATTCTTATAAAGATAAAAGATTGTGTTTTAAGATAAAATGACTTTATTTATATTGCCAGCTGTATGAATTGCTGCTATTCTATACGCTAACTCATGGTGACTATAAAATACCGGAGTTAGAAAAGGAAAGTAAATGACATTGAGGGAAAAGCTTTATACGGAGTCCCTATGGCACCTGTAAAAAAAATACTTCGCTTTGTGTTATCAATAATACTCCTTGCCTTATTGATATATGGAATAGTCCTTACTGCCGGTAGATGGGACTGGATAGAGCTGTGGATCATATTGGTTACTTATCTGATTGTTTTCTCTTCTTGGACCTTGTATCTGAAGCTTAAGAATCCGGAACTCCTCCATGAAAGGGCCACCGCTTTTAAAAAAGGGAAAAAATGGGACCGGATCCTGATATCTATCTACTGGGTGCTGATCTTAGTCTTTATGTTTACAGCCGCCTTTGATGCGGGCCGGCTTCAAAATTTCAACATCCCGGTTTTCATAAAAATCCTATGTTACCTGGGAATACTTGGTTCATATGCCCTTGCCTTTTGGTGCGGGATGTCCAATAAATACATGTCAAGCTTTGTGCGTATCCAGAAAGACCGCGATCACCAGGTGAGCCAGAGCGGACCCTACCGTTTTATCCGGCACCCTTTGTATATCGGTGATATATTATTCTACCCTCTCGTTTCTCTCTTCCTGGGCTCCCTCTGGGCTCTTGTTCCGGCTGCCCTGATTATGGCCGTATTTGTCATCCGAACTTATCTTGAAGATACCACATTGCAAAAAGAGCTTGAGGGCTATCTTGAATACTCAAAAAAAGTAAAGTACCGCCTTCTGCCTTATGTATGGTGATCCCTGCTATCCCCTTTTCTCAGATTTTATTTCCCGGTCTTTTTCCAAAATAATGAAGCAGTGTATAAGCAATCAGAGCCAGAAAATACCCCGGCAGCCAGCGGAAGTAAAGATGAAGGGGCATGAAATAACAGATGACAAGAATCCCCAGCCAGACTCCCAGTGCTTTCCAGTTGAACGCCTGTTTCTTCTTCTCAGCTTGAAATTGAGGGATTTTAAGAGCGGGAAAGATCCAGTGCTCTGCGAACACCACAGCGCCTATGGGCATAAGGACTAATCCGTATATGGCTACATAATCCAGCAGCCTCACAAAAAATATCGGAAAACAGGACAGAACCGTGGTTAAAAGACCGGCTGCGAGCGTCACTCTCCACCGGGGCCAGTTAGGCGTCACGGCCTGTAGCGCCAATCCGGCCCTGTACAAAGTGGGATTGGCTGTGGTCCATCCGGCTATAAACACCCCTGCGGCTCCGGCCAGACCGGCTGCTTCAAAAGCCATAAGACCTGGGTGCATCTCCCTCCCCACGGCAGCCACCATGATCCCGGAACAGATCCATGCAAGGAAATGCCCCAGATACATCCCAAAACCGGAATAGAGGCCGTACACCCAGGACTTCGCATACCTGAAAAGGGCCATATCCGAAAGGCCCACATGCATGGCCAGGTTGCAGAACCACGAAAAAAACAGCACATGCGCCATATGGAATTTTTCCTGTCCGGCGACAGCAATGCCGTTCCATATCTTGGTCCGCGCCACTTCAAAAAAATTACTGAAATCCGCATGAACGCCCAAACGCGGGAGCATGGCCACAGCTCCGGCCGCGAACAGGATGAATATCCAGGGTGAACAGACCTGGGCAAAGCGGCTCAGCTTTTCAAATCCGAGCACAGCCAGTACAGTGAAGACAATGCCCACTCCAAAAGTCAGCAGCACCCATTCCAAACTGCTGGGAAATACATCATCCAGGGAAGGGATGTCAATGCCGAAAGCCAGGCCCAGCGCTGTGGCGGAAACAGCGATCATGGCACCGGCCAGGATGCAGTAAAGCACGGCATTGGCAATGTTGTAGATGAAATTCACGCCTGGCCCTACGATCCTTCTTAAATACCAGTAAAGGGTCAGCCGGGTTTGAGTGGCAATGGGAGCACAGATAAAGGTCCATGAAAGGACGGCCAGCAGGTTGCCCAGGAGAAGTCCTATAATAAGGTCCTGAAAGCGTACGCCGTGGAGTACAAAAAAAGCACCGATCACAAATTCAGTTGCGGCCACATGTTCCCCGGCAAAAAGCCCGGCAAACTTAGCCCCTCCCTGAAACCGGTCCGGGGTCACAGGTTCCCGGTCAAATTCATAGAGATTGTCCATACGGGATGTGATTTTGGAAAGAGGCAGCCTCATTTTTTGGCTCTAATATATATCACAATCCAAGGATTCTCAAGAAGAGAGTCATACAATGAACCATAATTGAAAAGGAATAGGCAAACTGCGTCCAGATTTCTTATATGAGCGTTTTTGGGCCCAAAAAACGTCAAATAAGGTCTAAAATTGGCTTAAAAATTATATTAACTATAATAATATCAATAATATAGCTTGGTCCGACCCCTATTTTAATTACTTAAACAACGCTAAATATTCTGATAATGAGAATAGTCTATTCCTCGAGAATCCGGTCACTTCTTTTAAAAACGCTACTCTTTGAAAATCAGCAATTAATCTTCCGGCCGCGGCAAATCCAACTCCCAAATGATCCGATGCATGACCGATAGATACGATCGGATGGGAAAAAAGAAACAGCAATAATTTTTGTGCCATTTTTGCTTTTCTTCCCATCGTTATGATTTTGTCCTCGTACTGCTTTCTCAGTTTAACAATAGTTACCAAGGTTTCCTTTCCATTCTTTGCTGTATCAATAACTCCGGAAAGGAAAAACTTAATCCATTGATCGAGATTATTCGAAGCTCTTACCACGCTTAGTGAATCGTAGTAAGACCCTTTGTTTCTTTCAAAAAAGTCTGAAAGATAAAGACAGGGCTTATTTAATATACCCATGTCAACCAACTGCAGGGTTATAAGCAAGCGCCCAGTTCTTCCATTACCATCCAGAAAAGGGTGTATTGTTTCAAATTGATAATGGCTTATTGCGATTCGAATCAACCGGGGAAGATGTATCTCCTTATTATGCCAAAACTTTTCAAGATCTGTTAACAAATCCGGCAAATCTTCATGATGAGGCGGCACAAAAAAAGCATCTTTCAAACTTGAACCGCCAATCCAGTTTTGACTTCTTCTTATTTCTCCCGGTAGCTTATGATGTCCCCTTACCTCTGAAAGCAACCTTTTGTGAGTCTCTTTGAGCAATCTCATAGACAAGGGTAATTTATCAAGCTCATCGATAGCAAAATTCATAGCCTTGATATAATTTTGAACCTCTGCCCAGTCCTCACGCTTCTCAGGGCTAATTTCATTCTCGGGCAATACGGCTTCATCGATATTAGTCCTTGTGCCTTCAATACGACTTGATGTTGTAGCTTCTTTTGCCATATGCATTTGAATAAAAAAATCCACATCCGGAACAAGAGTCGAATAAGCGTTAAGTTCCCCGAGATAGCGCATAGCGTCTTCCAATAAGAGAACAATTTTTTGATCCTCCCATCGATAATCTGAGTTTATAAATGACGGCAAAAAACTTTTATATTCATACTGTTGTTTATAAGTTCCTGCCTTAAACATATGGCACCTCAATGTATTAATACTTAATTCTTTGACTAAGAATATGCTAATATATTATCATTTTCAATAATAAATATCAATAAGGATATTTATATTTTTATTTTTTGCCAATTAAAGCAAAATCATCTGCAAGTGAAAACAAGGTTTTTTCTTATTATCATTTCGAGCCATAAATGATAATATAAAATTTACCTATTATCACTTTCTTGCAATATTTGTGAAGAAAGTGGGCTGCGGATCAATTATCTGCACAACCGTTATGATCAGCCAAAACAAGATATGGAAATATCAATAATATAGCTTGGCCCGTCCCCTATTTTTTGACTCAGAAATCTATAATAAATAAGGTTAACTTCCATTAATTCTCTTTTCAATTTTTTTAAGTTCCATAAGCGATTCATGGAAGTCTGGTGGCGCCTCAAAAAACATCTCTTGCATTCCTCTGTAGTCACTTTTTAAATCTTGAAGCCTATGATCAGGAGGTACGAGACGAAATGTTCCCGGTTTTGCTTTTTCGTAGTTTGCCCATCCAGAACGAAAATATTTTTGTTTGTAATCAACAACACGTTTTAGAAGATTTAAATCAGTAAGAGCTTGTTCACCAGATTCATGGAGAGCCATACGACACACGTCATAGATGTCTCTGGAAAGGTGATTGCGCATTGGCTTTTCAGGAGGGCGGTGACATTCCGCATGTAGAATAGTGGCCTTTTCCCAAAATGTCCTCTCAGGTGCTAGGGAGACAACATGAAAATTGGGCTGCTCAAAATCTTCGGGAAATTCTTCTGCCACCCATGAAGCAATTTTATGGGTTTCGGTCGGTTCTTGATCTGTAAGAGATCCAAGCTCCATTTTTATCTGAGGGTGAATATACCCCTGTTTATCATGTTCTTTAGTGGGGTAGTTAAAGTAAAGGACTGGAGATTCTGTGCGCTGGTTAAATTCATATTCTAAATAGGCAATCCCAGATTCTTGGGGGCCAATAATTTCTGTAAAAGTATTTTCCAATATTGGCTGTATCTTTTTTTTTACTGCTTCTACACAAGTTTTTTCAAGTTCTTTCCGCCTTTTGTCAAATTTTGTTCGTGACGGCGCACCATCTGGGCTTTTATCGCCGCCGAATCCAAGCCAATCAGGATTAATAGAAAGATCAATATCTTCAGAAAACCTTTTGATAATACTGAAGACTTTGGAGAGCGATGTGCCTCCTTTGAAGATAAATACTTCTGCAAGATCTCGCATTTCGAACAAAATCTTAAGCGTGAAGCATACCCAGAAGTCCTTCTCCACTATGAGTTTTGTTAAACCTCGTCTGTTTGCGACCTCCTCGAAATAATCGAGACGATCATTAATAGAAAATTTAGCGAATTCTAACATCGGAATCTTCCGCAATACTATCGATAACAGGATGCATCCACTCAGGAGCCAAATTTTTATCCTTTTGCAACTTTACTTTTGTAGTGTTGTCTAATTTCTTCTTCAAATGTTCGATATGGAATGGCTTAATTTGATTTTTACCTATGAACCTAAGTGCTTGAATTAATATACCGCTGCCTTTTCCAGAAGCTGCCAAATTCTTTGGAGTTGTTCTTTTTAGTAAGATTTCCTGGTTTCCAATCTTTAACCTGCGTCCGGAACCGTTCGTTAAAAAGACTATTTTAGCCGGAATTTGATCAGACAAGCCGAGTATATTAGCGGCATAAGCCCCCGAAGGTTGAAGACGTGTTGCATCGCGGAATGATATGGCTTGAGCAATCTTATCCGGATTAGGCGAGAGAAAGCCGATCGAAGGGTGCTTTCTTGGGTATTCATACAAGCCGCGGGATATTCGGCGGATGACACCTTTTTTCTCAAGCCGATGAAGATTAACACGTATCGCTTCAGGGCTTCCTAGATCAAGAAAATTTTTTGGAGAAAAACACCAACCCCTGCCATGACCATATATTCTGCTAATTATTTTATTTGCAATAGTTTGCTTTTTCATTTAGTAACTCTATCTGTAACTAAATATATATATAAATAGTTACAATGTCAAGTGCCTAATGAAATTTTTTTTAACACATTGTTTTGGTTGGATGCGGATTAGGACTTAAAGGCCAATATGGACTATAAGCTCATTTCTTTTTTGATTTTCTTGTTCCACTGTGAACGGTCCGGATCATCCGGTTTTTCCGGTTTCTTTGGGGGATTCTTCTTGAGCTCATCCAGCAGCACTTCCACGGCTTTTTCCAGACTGGGGTCTTTCCCTTTGACAATGAGTTCGGGACGGTCATAGACCTCAATATCCGGTTCAACGCCGATTCCTTCTACAGCCCATTCTCCCTCAGTGTTCACAAATCCAAAAGTGGGAACGGAAAAGGAACTCCCGTCCATCAATCCGGGATTGCCGGAAACGCCCACCAGTCCGCCCCAAGTGCGGGTGCCCACCAGGGTGCCGAGGTTCAGCTTCTTAAAGTAATAGGGAAAAGCATCTCCACCAGATGAGGAATAATGATTGATCAGCATGACTTTGGGGCCGTCATGGGCAATCCCGGGAGTCTGAGCCAACTTCAATCCCCGTCTGGCCCAATAATTGAGTACATCTCTGTCCAAAAGGTCGGTCATCACATCCGGAATGAATCCTCCGCCGTTGTAGCGCTCATCGATGATCAAGGCGTCCTTACCGGAAAAGGCATACATTCCCTTGAACAGCTCCTGGTTCCCCTGTATGGATGTATTGGGGACATGGAAGTAGCCTATTTTCCCTCCTGAAAGCTTTTCCACCATCTCTCTTCGGCTCCGGACCCAGTCAAGATAGTAAAGATCGAGCTCGCTTCTGACGGGTTTGACCCAGTATTCCCTGGCTCCTTCTTTTGCAGGCTCGGAATTAACGACCAGGGAGATTTTCTTGCCTGCCGTGTTTTCCAGAAACTGATACGGATTATGCTTAAGGGTCACCTCGTTTCCGTTGAGCGCAATGAGGTAATCTCCTTCTTTAACGTCTATTCCCTGCTCTGTCAGCGGAGAACGGGTGTTTTCGTTCCAATTTTCCCCCTGATAGATTTTGGAAATGATATACCTTCCGGCTTCTTCATCAGCCTTAAATCCAGCTCCCAGGAGGCCGCCTTCCACTCTCTCAGGACGGTCAAACTCGCCCCAGTTGATATAAGCATGGCCCACATTGAGCTCTCCCACCAGCTCGCCAAAAAGGTAATCCAGATCAGCCCGGTGTCCCAGATAAGGGACAAGCTGTCCGTATTTTTCCTTCATTTTTGGCCAGTCCACACCATGGAGGTTTTCCACATAGAACCAGTCACGGTAAATCCGCCAGGCATTCGTAAACATCTGCTTCCATTCTTTCATGGGATCGATTTTGACTTCCATGTCTTTGAAATCGAGCTTTCCGTCACCGGGTTTCTGGTTGGGTTTGAGACCGATGATGCCAAAAGTGTCGCGCGCGCTGTAAAGGACCTTCTTTGCCTTGGCGGCCCAGGCATAGCCTCTCACTCCGCTTATGATCACCTTGTCTTTTTTGTCAGAAACAGTGAAAGAATGAAGGCCCCCGTCTTTAAGGAAAAGGACTCCGCCTTCCACTGCATAAAGCCCTCTGTAATTTCCGGCTGGAAGAGGAAAGGAAACAATCCTGTTGTTTATTCCTTTAAGGTCAATAGCCACCTGGGCAGTTTCTTGTTTTTTCTCACCTGCCTCTTTATCCTTTTCGTTTTCTTTTTCTTTAGCAACCTCTTCCACATCATTTTTCTCTTTGAAAAGAGGTCCCGTATCATCGCTCAGGGCAGCCGCATAGATTTTGGTGGCATTGTCGTAAAGATAATCCTGCTCAAAGCTGGAAAAACTAAGGTTAAACGTCCTGTTGGAGAGAAAGAAAAGATATTTGCCGCAGCTTGAAAATACCGGTGAGAAATCGGAATACATGTTATCTGTCAGCTGATAGGATTCCGCCTGCCGGAGCGAATAGACCCAGACAGCTTCCTGCCCGTTATCCCCGTCCTTGGTATAGGTCACCCACTGAGAATCAGGAGACCAGCTGTAATCGGTTATATCAAACCTCCGGGCTTTATCTGCTACGGTAATGTCTTTTGTTTTAACGTCCAGGATCTGGAGTTTCTGGTTCTTGTCAGAAAAAAGAAGCTTGGTGCTGTCAGGAGACCACACAGGAGGAAACCGCCAGATGGAACTTCCCTCGGTGAGCTGCATGACCTTATTGCCTTCGGCTTTATCCATCAGATAGATCTCATTCTCACCTGTTTTATCCGAATAAAAAGCAAGATAACGTCCGTCAGGAGACCAGGCAGGGAACATCTCTCTTTGTCCCGGAGTTTCTGAGAGATTGTAGGTGATGCCCTCTTCGGCGGGAAGCGTGAAGATCTCCCCACGGGCCTGAAACACAGCTCTTTTTCCTGAAGGAGAAATATCAAAGCTGTTGATGTCGTCTTTGACATTTTTGAAATAAGGAAGAAGGTTTGGATTATCAAAATGAACATCCACTGTGACCTTTTCGGCTTCTCCTTTCTCGATGTCCAGGATATACACATGCCCTCCGTTCTCATACGCGATAAAACCTCCCTCACCTGAAGGCCAGAGAATATCGTAATCGGAATAACCGGTCACTTTCTCGATCTGGTCCGTGTTCAAGTCATAGGCATACATATTGAGTGTCAGGTCCCGGTCTGAAACAAAATAGATCTTATCCTTATACCATATGGGATGGTAGTCGGTTCCGGAAAAAGTGGTCAGGCGCTTGGATTCATCTTTTTCCAAATCATAGATCCAGACATCCTGCGCCCTGCCCCCCTTGTAGCGCTTCCAGGTTCTCCATTCCCTGGAAATGGGAGTATACACGATCTTCTTTCCGTCAGGAGAAAAAGTCCCCCCTCCGGCTTCAGGTATCTGAAGAGGCGTTTCCAGACCTCCCTCTCTATCCACCAGAAAATATTTACCCATTCTCTGGCCCCAGGGAGTCCTGTTTCCCCTGAATAGTATCTTTTTCGAGTCCGGGGTCCAGTCCATAATCTGGTAGTCAAAACCTCCCCGGGGAGGCATCACTCCCACATCATTATAAAAAGTCAACTGCTTGGGAATGCCGCCGGTTGAAGGCATGACATAGACCTGCCGGCTTCCCGAATACTCGGCTGAAAAAGCGATCCACTCCCCGTCAGGCGAGATCTTTGGGAACAGCTCAAATCCTTTATGCGAAGTGAGCCTCTTTGCTTCCCCTCCTTTTACGGGAACCGACCAGATATCACCGGCATAAACAAAGACCAAAAGGTCTTTATTCACATCGGGAAACCTTAAAACACGGGCATCATCTCCGGCCCATGTAAAAAGAGTGACAAACAGACATATTATCAGGATGGTGACAATTTTTTTCATGATTCCTCCTTGATTAACCTTTTTGAATGATGATTTTTGATAATACTCTTTTTTTTATCTTTTTTCAAAAAACTTAAAACACTATCTGCTTGGCTTTTTTAATTTATTTGCCTACTTTGTAAAATTCTGTCCGGAATCGAACAATCATTGTTTCAGTAGCGAACAAATTCTCCTGTCTGTAGGGCGCCTTTTTTCCGGCCTCCCCTTAAACCTTTATTTGGCATGAAACATGCATACATTGATTACGAAAGTATCTTCGATCGTGAGGCATAAAATGGTATCAAAAACACTGATGGCCGCATCAACCAG
>CAZSZS010000023.1:0-11061 GCA_964611275.1 uncultured Eubacteriales bacterium | reverse complement strand
ACAAAGCCTTATCCGGATTTCCCAGAAGGAGAGGGAAAGAAAACATGTGGAGAAAGTCCGGATCCACAAATCCAACTTCTTCATAATGGGAAGATTCCTCATATCTCGCTAAGAGATTGATCGTCCTAAACCTGGTGGCCCTTACGATCTCCGGAAAATCATCCTTGAGAACATCACTGATAGCCCAGGGACTGGTCGATGTCCATTCTCCCTCTAGACTGGAGACGACCCTGTAAAGCCTCCCCTCATTGTCATGAAACCGGTCATAACTGGTTTCATCCTGTATCCACAGAAAAATGAGGATGCAGCAGGCCATGCCCACGGCCAATCCGGCAATATTGATAAAAGAATAGCCTTTATACTTCTTTATGTTCCTCAGAGCTGTTTTGATATAGCTTACCAGCATAGTACTCCCCCTTAATAAAGAAAACAAAGCCTTGACATTTACTTTTGTTGAACTCTGAACAGCACCCCTTTGAGGTATCCGTTATCATTGATCTCAGCAATGTATAATCCGGGCTGCATATGGGCCTTTTTTTTGAGCATGGGTGCGGAGAGATTATTCAGAAGGTCACCTGCTTCCCATTTTTTGTTATTGGTATCACACAAAAATATGGGAGCGTTCTTTTCTACAAGCCTTTCTAGAATTTCACGGAGAAACATATTATCCTCTTCATTCACTCAGTCCTGTTTATTCATGTTAGCTAACTGACTTCTGCTTTTTAAATCATGAATTCTTCTTGAATATTCTCTGAGACAACATGACCATCGAAAAGATGGACTGTACGGTTGGCATACTCTGCATAGCTGGGAGAGTGCGTCACCATTACGATAGTTGTGCCCGCTTCATGAAGCTCGCTCATAATTTTCATGACCTCTTCGCCATGCGCTGAATCCAGATTACCTGTGGGCTCGTCAGCAAGTATCAGTTTAGGCCTGGCTACAACGGCTCTTGCCACGGCCACTCTCTGCTGCTGTCCTCCGGATAACTGCTGGGGAAAGTGATTCTTCCTTGCGATTATTTCCATCTGCTCAAGGACTTCAGTAACTCTCTTTTTCCGGTCTCCGGATGAAAAACCAAGGTAAAGAAGGGGCAGTTCCACGTTCTCGAATACGGTCAGCTCATCGATTAAATTAAAACTCTGGAATACAAAACCGATGTTGGATTTGCGCAGATTGGCTCGTTTTCTCTCAGAATACGAAGAGACTTCAGTGTCTAAAAAATAATATTTGCCGTCCGTTGGCTTATCGATCAATCCCAGCACATTAAGCAGAGTGGATTTTCCGCATCCTGACGGCCCCATTATCGCCACATATTCTCCTGCTTTAATATCCAGATTCACATTGTTCAGTGCCGTGGTTTCTACTTCCTCAGTAGTGTAGACCTTTTTAAGGTCCTCAGTTTTAATCATGTTTTTTCTCCTTAAATTGTTACCTCTTTTTTATATTATATAAGACGTAATTTTGTTCCATTTAGTTTACTTTAAAACCAATCTTTCCATATCTCCAAAACTCTCATAGGAGGAAGTTATGACTTTTTCCCCGGGTTCCAGCCCTTCAAGGACTTCATAAACATCAGGATTCTGCCTCCCCAGCCTTATTCTTCTCTTCACGGCTATATTCTCAGATTCATCCACAACATACACCCAATTTCCTCCTGTAGTCTGATAAAATCCTCCTCTCGGGAGAAGCAGCGCTTCAGAAATATCTCCCAGCTCAAGCCGGATGTGGAGTGTTTGCCCGCGGGTGATTCCTTTAGGCTCATTATCTACAAATTCCATATCAACCTCAAAACGCCCCTCCCTGACTTCAGGATATTTTTTGGTTACCTTAAGTATATATTCCTGACCGGCAAACTCAAATTCGCCCGAACGGCCCTCTTCTACACGGGCTATATAATGCTCATCAATCTGTGCTCTGACTTTGAAACCCTCAAAGACATCTATCTGTCCGATATTTTGACCCCCGGATTTTGACTGACCGATTTCCGCATCCAGAGAGGTGAGATGGCCTGATACGGGCGCTCTAATAGTCAATTTTTCCAGCCTGTTCTGGATGATCTCCATGTTGCCCTGCATCCTCTCGACCTGTTCTTCCAGAGCATCGACTTGATTTTGCCTGAATTCCAAATCCTTTTGCTGGCTCTCAATGGTCAAATCCCTGCTCTTTTCTAGATACTCAAATTGATCCTTTGCGAGTTCGTATTCATGCTCTGAAATCAAATCATCGTCATATAATTTTTTATAGCGTTCGTACGTTCTTTTCTGCTGCTGAAGGTTATTATCAATAGTCGTCAGTTCCTGGTTGAGCTGCAGCCTGGTGCGTTCCATTTCCAACCGGGTGTTTCGAAGGTTGTTGACCTGCTGGAACAGTTCAGCCTCCCTCCACATGCTGTTTATCAATAAATCTGTATTTGCCAGCTTTAATATCCTGTCTCCTTTTTCCAGAACATTTCCCGCTTCAATATAGATCTCCTCGACTGTTCCCCCTTCTTCCGCACTTAAATAGAACTGATATTTAGGAAGAACATTGCCCATAATTGGAATGAATTCCTGAAACGGCCCTCTGCTGACCGTTGAAACCGTCAGCCTCTCGGCTTTGACATTTAAGGAAGACTTGCTCACTCCAAATATAAGCATATAAACAACCACAATGACAAACAATGCCGCAGCTGCAAAAGTTGCGATTTTTTTTAGGGTCCATTTCTTTTTCTTAATTTTTTTGTCCATTCCCATTTTAGCTCTCCTCAATTAGAATCTTCATAAAAAATATTGATGTGGGTGATAAAATAAATTCCCTTCGTGAATAATCAGGATTTATCTTTTCCAGCTCTTTTTCTAACATGAACATCTCACTCAACAGATTGTTCTGCAATAATTGTGCCATATTGGATATCCTGGGAAAATCAATAAAAAAATGGTTTTACGTTCAATAAAAGTGTTCATTGAAGAACAAATACTGTTCAATATCGAACAGTTCATGTATAATACATCCTTATCTCAGGGACAATCCGCCTGGAAAAAAAAGAAATGAAAAGGCACATATCTTGCATCTACTTAAAGGGAAGTAAAGAAGAAAACCGGAAACAAAAAAAATGATGGAGACGTGAATATGAAAAAAAAATCAGGAAAAATTTTGGTCATTGATGATGACGAAGACATTCTTCAGGCAGCCCGTCTTCTTCTGAAACAACACGTCACTCAGGTGCATACGGAAAAAAAACCCGGGTTCATTCCCACACTCTTAAAAAACGACAATTATGATGTTATCTTTCTGGACATGAACTTCGCCAAAGGTGCGACCAGCGGAGAAGAAGGCTTCCATTGGCTCGATAAAATTTTGGAACTGGACCCCAGTGCTGTTGTAGTCCTGATAACAGCCTACGGAGATGTGGAGATGGCTGTGAAGGCGATCAAGGAGGGAGCCACGGATTTCGTACTTAAGCCCTGGCAAAACGAGAGGATGATCGCAACCCTTTCCGCAGCTATGAACTTAAGGAAAAGCCGCACAGAAGCAAAAAACCTCCGCTCCAAACAAAAGCAGCTTAGCCAGGATCTGGATCAGCCTTTTCATGAATTCATAGGAAAAAGCCCTGCTATTCAAAGCGTCTTTTCCGATATACAAAAGGTCGCCCAAACAGAGGCCAATGTATTGATCCTCGGTGATAACGGGACAGGAAAAGAATTGGTCGCAAGGGAACTCCACCGCCAGTCTCCCAGAGCAGGAGAAATTTTCATCAGTGTGGATATGGGTGCCTTGAGTGAAACCCTTTTTGAGAGCGAACTTTTCGGCCACACTAAAGGAGCTTTCACAGATGCAAAAGATGACCGTGCAGGGCGATTTGAGATAGCTTCGGGGGGAACTCTTTTTCTGGATGAGATCGGAAATCTGCCCCTGACTCTCCAGGCCAAACTGCTCACAGTCATGGAAAACAGAAAAGTAACCAGGCTCGGCTCTAATAAGGTCATAGAAGTGGATGTGCGTCTCATATGCGCTACAAATATGAATATACATGAGATGATCACTAACGATAGATTCAGACAGGACCTTCTCTATCGAATAAATACCGTAGAAATAAGGATTCCTCCTCTCAGAGAAAGGATCGAGGATATCCCTCTTTTAGCAGAACATTTTTTAAACATTTATTCCAAGAAGTACAACAAACCCATAGGTAAAATCAGTCCCTCCACAATGAAACGCCTTGAAAAATATAAATGGCCGGGAAACGTAAGAGAACTCCAACATGCCTTGGAAAGAGCTGTTATCATGAGTGAATCCCGCACTTTACAGCCTTCGGACTTTTTCTTTTCCACTTCAGAACCAAAAGGGAACTCTTTGGCATATAAAGACTTTAATCTATCCGGTCTTGAAAAATTGGCCATACGTAAGGCTTTGGATAAACACAACGGAAACATATCCAATACGGCCAGGGAACTGGGTATATCAAGGGCTTCCCTCTACAGAAGAATGGAGAAATATGGTTTATAGAAATTTCAGGATCAACTGCGTCATCCGTATTCTCACTCTTGCATTATCCATCCTTGCCTTTTTTCTCATCATGACTCAAACCTCTTTGTACAGTGCTCTGATCATAATCGGAGCTGCCATCGTCTATCAAACATACGCTCTGATCCATTATGTTGAAAAAACAAACAGGGATTTGACCCGTTTTTTCGAATCTATAAAATACAGTGACTTTTCCCAATCCTTCAAGGAGCACGGAAGGGGAAAGTCATTTGATTCATTGAAAAATTCTTTCCATGAAGTCATAGACGCTTTCAGAAAGACAAGAGCGGAAAAAGAGGAACAAGCCCGTTATCTCCAGACAGTCGTCAAGCATATCGGAGTCGGATTGATCGTTTTCCAGCCAAACGGAGAGGTCGAACTCATTAACAAAGCGGCAAAGCAACTCCTGGGAATCAACCAGCTCAAAAACATAAAATCTCTTCGTTCTCAAAAACTTGCCAATGCACTTTCAACGTTTAAACCAAGAGAAAAAGCCACTGTAAAGGTCGAAATCGACAATGAGACCCTGCATCTCTCTCTCTATGGAACAGAATTCAAACTCGGAGGAAACAAATATTCCCTTATATCCTTACAAAACATCCACAGTGAACTGGAGGAGACCGAAATAGAAGCATGGCAGAAGCTTATAAGAGTCCTCACACATGAGATCATGAATTCTGTGACTCCCATATCCTCACTTGCTTCCACCATACATGGTCTGGTCAATGAAAACATGATTTCCGAATCTCTCACTGATGTCAAGGATGCGGCCCAGACCATAAAAAAAAGAAGCAAGGGGCTGATGCATTTTGTGGATGCATATAGAAATTTGACCTTAATCAAACAACCACATTTTGAAATATTCCCCATCAGAGAGCTTTTTGCCAGAATTGAAAAACTGATGCATACGGATTTTAAAGCAAAGGAAATAAAGCTCGCAATCAGCATCAAACCTGAGACCCTCGAACTCACTGCGGACACAGAACTTCTTGAGCAAGTACTGATAAATCTTCTGTTGAATGCTCAACAGGCTGTGGAAGGCCGAAAGAACGCAGAAGTCATTCTTGAGGCGAGGCTGGATAAAAGAGGAAAAATCATCATTGAAGTCAAGGATAACGGACCGGGTATTCCCAAAGAAAACCTTGAGAAAATATTCATTCCTTTCTTTTCAACAAAAAAAGGAGGTTCGGGAATAGGACTAAGCCTTTCAAGGCAGATCATGCGGCTTCATAAAGGTTCTATAGGCGTGCATTCAAATCCTGATAAGGAAACATCCATCATCCTCAGCTTCTAGAAAAACAGAGAATGACGGATGCTTGCTATCGTGTCCTCTTATTTCTTTCCGGAGGTTTTAGTTCTTGAGGCCGTTGATGTTGAGCCTGACTTGTCCGAAGCCTTTGATGCTGAACGTGAAGAAATGCCGGAACCGGACACGCCTCCTCTGCTTCCTGCTGCAGAGTAGAATCTGCTTCCGGAACTGATCTTGCTCATTGATGAAATACGAACATTCCTGGAGGAAAGCCCCAGTTCAGGACAGCTGATGTCATTACTGCTTCCTGAATAAACTATGGATACTCCCATCTCTCGAGCCGCTGTAATATCAGGATTCCAGTCTCTGAATCTCATTTGAGGTGCTTTCTTATTTGAATCAGCCGTGCCTTTCATCGTGAGCCCGGCAGCTGTTTTTGTCATAGCGGCCTCGGTGTTGAGCCCGCTCCCTGGTTCAATTGGCTTGCTTCCGGCTTCAGGACTCTTTATAACCGTATATGCATCAACAATCTTTATATGGAGCTCTTGCTGGGAAAGTTGGGACAAGGCCTCCCCCTCACCTCTGCCAAATTCATCGAGACCTATTATTTTGTTGTTCATATCTGGAGATGTGATCCATTCGTGTTTGACCAATAAAGTGCTCTCTTTTGTGTGAAAATAGGATGCAAGAACAGTGTCTTCGCCGTTTCTGGCTGCTTTGAGTGCCTTCTTGAACACCTTTCTCAAACTTCCCGCTAAAACAAATCGGGAGTCGCTTTTACGGCTTAGGTTATTCAGACTGACATTAGGCAGATTTCCCCATTCGCCTTCCTCGTCCGGCTGCCATGAACCCTCCATAAAAGACCAATCTCCCCAGTCCAGAACAGTCCAGGGTCTCCAGGAGAAATAGCCGGTCAGCATACCACTCTGAATATAGTAATCCCAGCACACCCATGCCGGGGAAAAAACAGAACCGGGGATCCAGAGCCATCCTTTTTTCTCGTGCCAGACCCAGACTCCAAGATGGTAAGGAGCCCACCCCCAAGGTTCTTGAGGTATCCAGAACATCTGACCGTTTACTGCGGTCCACTGACCGTAATAGTATGGCTTCCAGCCGTTAGGATAGAATCGATAATGATAAGGACTCCATACATATCCGTACAAATCATCCCACAGCCATTCTCCATAGGTGGTGGAATATTTCTCCGCAAAATAGATAACCGCATCAGGGTATCTGTACACGGGTTTGGGAAGCGCGCTTTTTCCTTCATGGAGCTCTTCAAAGTCCTCATTTATTTTGTTATTCCAGAGTTCAAAATCAGAACTGTGAAGCCCATCTAAATAATCGACTTCATGCTCTTTTCTCACTCTTGCTATCTGTGATTCTTTTATCTTTTCCTGCCTTAAGTTGTCCTCGTCAGGTCCATACAAAACAAAAGCTCTCCCCTGTATTACCTTAATATCCGTGCTGCCGTCTTCATTTATCTTTATCATTGCCACTGAATTCTGATCCATATTCAAAGCGGTGTTCGGAGTCATGACCTGGAACAGTTCCTGAATCATATAGCTTTTGTACATCACATAAACCTGTCCTCTTTCAAGGACGAGATTTGTTAACTTTCTCCGTGAGCTAAGAGTCTGGGCAAGGATGGTCTCTATTTTTACTTGTGTGTTTTCTTCCAGCCTGAGAACAGTCCCGGTGTCAAACTGCACTTCGCATCTTCCGCCACTCTCTGTCCGGATGGTATTTCCGGGGATAACAGGAAAATTTAGAATCCCATATTCGGGGCCTATCTGGTCTTCCTTGAAGACAATGGGCCGGGATTCTTCATTATCGATATAACTTATATGACCGAAATAGGTATCCAGCCCCTGTTTTATCGCATAACTGTATTGAGACTTGGCAAAAACAGAAGACGAAAGAGTGAAACAGAACACTATTGATAAGGCGATAATACCTGTTTTTCTTTGTATTTTTCTTCCTTTTTGCATGATAATTGCTCCTTTTTTGTTTGCCAACTAGCAATGCAAATAACATGCCAAATGTGCCTAAGGCATAATCATAAGGAAACAAGTGAATGAAGTGCCCTCTTTATAATGCAGTTGACCATTTTCTGCTACAACTAAAGCACACACAGAATTCTTGAATATATGAGCTAAATCCTATATAGTCTGGATTATTCGGTGAATCAAAAAAAGAAGACTTCCGGAACACTTGAAGATTATTCTTTAAAGCCGGTTCCCTTATCCGAGAGAAGGTCCTGGGTCAGTCTGACCATCGTATGGATAGGGATAGCTGTGGTCATGTCAGCTATTTTCCGAGGTATGATGATCGGTCTAGGACTTGGGAAAATAACCAGCATCATACTATCTTATGTCCTTGGGGAGATACTCCTTGTGGTGATCATGAGCCTTTCCGGATATATCGGAGCCCGAACAGGGATGTCCACACCTCTTATAGCTAACTTTTCCTTTGGACGGATAGGATCCATCCTGATATCTTTGTCCATTGCCCTGTCTCTTATGGGATGGTTCGGTGTCCAAGCCGCTTTTTTTGCACGTACCATTCAGTACTTCCTTCAGTCAGATTTTTCTCTGCCTCTTTTTTCTTTTGTATGCGGAGTCATTATGATGGTCCCGGCCATTTTTGGCATCAAGGGGCTCAGCACTCTCAGTTGGATAGCCTCTCCGTTTGTGATCCTGATATTCATCGTAGGATTCATAAAAAGCGGTTTCCATTTCCTTCCCGTTCAAACCCTTATCTCCCTGGCACAAAACCACCAACCTGACCCTTATCCACTAACCATAGGCGCTGCCGCCTCTGTAGTAGCAGGAGGATTTATCGTAGGAGCCACTACCAGCGCCGATATCTTTCGTTATTCCAATCCCAAATTAAAAAATATATTCGGAGCTGCTCTTGTCGCGATGGTGGTGAGTGCCTTTCTGCACTTTGCCGGTTCTGTTTTTGCTATGAATACAGGACTCTATCACGAAAACCTGCCAGAACTTATCATCTCCCCCACCTACTTAGGCCTGGGATTTGTTGGGTTCCTGGTCCTTCTGCTTGCTCAGTGGACCACAAATGACAGCAACATCTACTCATCTGTTCTTGCTCTGAATAACATATTCAAGACAAAAAGATGGCTGGTCACCATAGGAGCCGGACTCTTTGCCTCTGTGCTGGCAGCGTTGGGCATCTTAGAGAGACTGGAGCTGTTCCTGGTCTTTCTTACCGTATGCATCGGACCCATAGGTGGGATCTTTATTTGTGACTATTATCTGTTAAGGAGGCTCAAGCCATCCGGATTAAAAGAAAAAGACATACCGGCCGTAAATCAAAAAGCTTTGGGGGTCTATCTTATATCCGTTGTTATCGGATGGCTGACTTCAGGACACCCGTTCACAATAGATATCTTTCCCTTCTCTATATTCGCTTTTAACGGAATCCTATCTTCCATCATCCTCTATTATGTCATTATGAAAATATTTCCAAATAAGGAGAAGACAAATGGCTCTAAAACAAGTCATAGAAACCTATGAATTTCTGGATACACCGGAAATCAGAGAGATTGATGTTGTAAGTTTTTTAAACCGATGGGGAGTTAATAAAAAGGAAATAGAATTCAGGAAAATAAAAGGCAAAAAAGGCCGTACTCTTTTTGTCAAAATTCACATTCCAGGGAAAAAAGGAAAATCAAAAGGAGGAGCCTCTCTGACCCTGGGCATCGTCGGACGTCTCGGAGGGATAGGAGCCAGGCCTGCCCAGACAGGACTGGTCTCAGATGCTGACGGAGCCATCACAGCTCTTGCCGCTGCAGCAAAAATAGCGGCCATGCGGGAAAAAGGGGACTGTCTCCAGGGAGACATCATCATCTCAACCCATTTGTGCCCCGAAGCACCGGTCCTTCCCCACGAACCCGTTCCTTTCATGGGCTCTCCTGTGTCCATAGCTGTCATGAACAAACATGAAGTCGACCCCAGGACGGACGCCATCCTTTCTGTTGACGCTACCAAAGGAAACAGAATCATAAACCATAGAGGTTTCGCCCTATCCCCTACGGTCAAAGACGGGTACATACTAAAAGTAAGCGATTCCCTTTTGGACATCATGCAATCGGTAACCGGCAGACTTCCGGTTGTCTTTCCTATCACACTCCAGGACATAACACCCTACGAAAACGGAGTCTTTCATCTCAATAGTATTATGCAGCCCTGCACTGCGACAAAAGCCCCTCTCGTCGGTGTGGCCCTTACAAGTGAAGTGCCAGTGCCCGGATGCGCTACAGGAGCCAATTATCTCATAGATCTGGAAGGTGCTGTCCGTTTTATTTTGGAAGTCGCTAAAGCCTTCGGAAAAGGGAAATGTGAATTCTACGATAAAAAAGAATTTCAGAAACTGCTCACTCTCTACGGTTCCTTGGAACATCTGAAGACAGAGGGGCGCAAATAAGATAAAAAAACAGGTATGGTCTGTGCTCCCTTCATGTCATTGCGAAGAACGAAGTGATGAAGCAATCTTATCCAGATACGTAGCACAATGAGTTTGCCGCGTCGCTTCGCTCCTCGCAATGACCGTTTTTCTCGGCTCCTGCGTAACTCCCCCCGTCCGTGGGTCAGACATACTAGGAGCCCAGCTTCACTGGGTACCCTCGAAAAGCCTCATCCAAAGGCTAAATCTTCAATGTCGCCACGTCCACACCTGATTTTTTTAAGGGTAATAGGTAGGTATTATGGATTGGGCTCCTTAGTCATCACAAGGAGCAGAGCGATGCGATAATCCCATGATTGTTTATTTTACGGGCTTTCCCAGAGGATATTTGTCTATCACTTCTCTGGGTACTTCAAAAACCTTATCCCATCCGCCCAAGCGTTCAAGTACTCTTGGAGAAGTCACCCCTCTCTTCGTTCCTCTCTCTATCAGATAAACAGAACGGTTCGGACGCGAGCTTTTCTCTATGACAAGACACCCGTTAAAAGAAAACTCTATCATTGGGCCCTGCCTCATTTTCATAAGAGTATTATGAGAGATTTCTTCAAGATAATTCCAGGGTTCATCTTTCCTTCCAATACTGTAGTTATAGAAGTAAAGGCTTTCAAGGTTCTTAAAAGGCCTCCTGATGTAGTCACCAGGCCCTCTTCTTTCTATCATATAGACAGTATCGTCTCTGGCTTTGATATATCTTCCATGCAGATAAGCAAGGTTATCACTGGAGGGCCATCTGGAAAATTCATAATCCATTCTATCTAATATCTGCCTGCATTTTGATACCTCATACGGCACTATTCTCGCTCTGGTCATCTCTTCTT
>CAZSZS010000022.1:0-3768 GCA_964611275.1 uncultured Eubacteriales bacterium | reverse complement strand
CTGGCGGTACTGCTTGATAAATCGGCGCATCTCTTGATCTGAATCCGAATTAAAAGCCTTAAAATAGGACAACGCACATCTTCCCGCCGGGGTATCGGGTAATTCAACAGCCTCGGGAGATTCTTTTTTTTGGGAATTCATTGACGTGACTACACAAAGCAAAATAATGATGAAAAAGACAAGTTGTTTCATAATAGTATCTCCCCCTAAATTTTCTGATTTTTAATCATCAATGATTGCACGATAAGAATTTGGTTTTTCTGTTAATGATGACTTTTCCTCCAATTCAACAAATTCCCATCCTCTAAGCCACTTCATCACCTATCATACGTATAAAATAAAGGACAAGTCAACAAGAAACCCCCAAAAAAGAGAAAACACCAGAAAATCACTCTAATAGTGCCACGCAAAGAACAGAGATCTCCCTTGTCCTTGATCCAGGACGTTAGAGTTTCAGATGTATTCTGATAGTTCCTCAGCCGCAATAGAGATCTGAGCTTTTCTCATCTTTCCCCTGTGAGCATTGGCATAGAGGCCGTAATAGCGGACCATAACCTGTCCTTTATCAGGAATGTGAGAGGTCACCCGGGCAATAAACTCTAGAAAGCTTTAAGCTTATCATTCATACCGAAGCGAGTCCACCGGATTGGCAGTTGCGGCTTTGATCGCCTGATAGGATACGGTCAGGACTCCGATGAGCAGCACGATAAAAGAAGAGAATAGGAATGATAAGATGCCGATATTTGTTCTGTAGGGAAAGTTCTGAATCCATCCTTTCATTATAAAGAAGGAAAGCGGCCAGGCGACTGCATTAGCGGCTAAGATCAGCAGCATCAACTCTTTTCCCAGCAGGGTTATGATCCCAGTAACGGAGCTTCCCAGCACCTTGCGGATACCAATCTCTTTTGTGCGCTGCGCAGCAGAAAAGGATGCCAGGCCATACAAACCCAGACAGGCCACAAAAATGACCAGAAATGTGAAATAGGAAAAAAGCTTTCGGGATTGCTCAATTTGTCCGAACTGCCAATCAAAAATATCATCCAGAAAATAATAATTAAACGGCCGTTCAGAAAAAATGTCCTCCCATTGATTTTTCAGGGAATCCACAGTTTTGGCAATGTTGAACGTTCGGATTCTCACGGAAATCACATCCATTCGGCTGTAAGGAAAGGGAAATTCAGGATCGCACCCTATAAAAACAGGTTCGATCTCGCGAGTCAGAGTCCGCAAATGAAAATCTTTGACAACTCCGATGACGGTTTTATCAATGTACTGGTTTCCCGGTTTATATGGATCCAAGGATTTGATAGTCTTGCCTATGGGATCATCCCAACCAAACTGTTTTACGGCTGTTTCATTGATAATGACGGAATACAATTTATCTGTGCCGAATTCATTCGAGAAATTCCTGCCGGCTGTAAGTTCAATACCCAAGGTCTCTAAGTACTCGTCATCCGCATTGATCTCATCCATTAAGACGGATTCTGATAAATCAAATCCCTCTGGGATTTTTTTGCTGTTGGGATAACCAAAGCCTGGGATTGTCGAAGAAAACGAAACACTGACCACATTAGGATTTTTCTTAAATTCTTCTTTGATTACAGCGAAGGAATCCCGTATTGCAGAATCATCGGCCGGAATCACAACAACATTTTCCTTGTTATATCCCGCATCTTTTTTCTGTAAATAGAATAACTGCCGCACAATAATCACGGTGCTAATCACAAGAGTTATGGAAATGGTGAATTGAAGAACGACAAGTCCCCGCCTGAATTTTATATTGGACCTGGTGGAACTGAGTTTGCCTCTCAGGACCTTAATGGGCATATATCTTGACAGAATAATTGCGGGGTAAACACCTGCCGCCAAGCCCACAAAAACCGACAGGAAAAGGAATGCGGGTATGAGCCAAGGCAGCTGGCTCACATCCAGACTAATCGTCCGATTGGTCAAGGAATTGGTGGCCGGCAGAACCGAGTACACGAGCACTACGGCGAAGAAAAGGGAAACAAAGCTGAAGAACAGCGATTCGGAAAAAAACTGATTTATCAGGTTTGTCCTGTGGGCACCCAGCACTTTCCGCATGCCCACTTCATGCGCACGGGTGGATGCACGGGCGGTTGAGAGGTTCATAAAATTGAAACAGGCAATGAGCAGGATTAGGGCCGCGACTGCAGAGAAAATATAAACATAGAATATGGGGCCCCTCGTTCTCCAGGGGGGATTCAAATACATCTGCCTTAGAGGATGAAGAAAAAGGGACTCCGTTGCCCCTCTTCCTCTCATATCATCCCCTGCATATTTTTCCAGAAGAGCCGGGAATTTTGCTTCCAGTTCCGCAGGATCTTTCCCTTCATCCAGGAGCAGATAGGTGTAAAAGTTGTGGGACAACCAATCCGTCAATATATGGCTGGGTTCTCCTTCTGCATAGAGTGTTTTGAACGAACAGAGGGCATCGAAATTTATAGTGGAATTATCGGGCACGTTTTCGACAACTCCTGTCACAACAAATGTTTCATTTTCACCAAACTCCAGAACCTCGCCGATAGGATCGGCTTCGCCGCAGCATCTTTCGGCTATTTCTTCGGTAATGACAATGGAATAGGGCGCAGACAGTGCGGTTTTCGGATCTCCCTTGATCATCGGCCATGTAAACACATCAAAGACATTTTCATCGGCGTACATCACCTGGTTTATGCTGAAATGTTTTCTATCATAGATAAAACTTGATCCTGATTTAAATCCATACCGTACGGCTTGAACAACTTCCGGGTAATCATTCTGCATTACCGGGGCTGCTGTTGCGTTGCTGGCTGTCCCTCGGAATTCGTATCCAGCACGTTCCGAACTCACCCCTAGAGCATAGATTCTATCAGCGTGTTCGTGGAATGTATCAAAGTTCAATTCGGAATGGATATACAGAACAATAAGGATACAGCAGGCCATGCCGATTGTCAGTCCGGCGATGTTGATAAAGGAATATCCTTTCTGGCGCTTAATCTTGCGCAGAACGATCTTGATATAGTTCCAGACAAGAGGCGGTAGGAACCGGGACAATCGAAGTGGTGACCGGCGGTCGAGACCGGCCAGCCTGTTCTTTGTGTATTCAACCGCAATACTTTTCGCCGTCCCCACCTGGGCCACAGCCAAACGGAACGCCTCCTCCTCACCCACTCCTTTTTTCCTCTGGGAATCAACCACATCCCGGAAATGAAGCTCGAGATCGGCGATAAGCCCATCCTCAAACACCTCGTACTTATGAAGACTTTTTATCCAACCTTTTATCGCTTTTTCGAGGTCAAACATGGTTCCTCCTTTTTTACTCAATCCTCGAATAAAAGCGGCTCTGCAAATCTCGACAAAGCCTGCCAGACCGTTCGCCAGCTCACCAGTTCGGAAGCCAGTTCTTTCCTACCCTTGTCCGTGATTGTATAGTAGCGGCGCGGGCGGTTCCCTCCGGAAAGCTTCCATGCGGAAGAGATCAGTTCATCCATTTCTATCCTCTGGAGAACCGGATAGAGCATCCCATCCGTCCATTCGAGATTTCCGCCTGATGTTTCTCTGACTTTCTGGATAATGCTGTATCCGTAATCCTCTCCCCTGGCGAGAAGAGCCAGGATAATGGGTCTGGTTGATGCGGCCATCAGTGTTTTTGATACCATTTTATGCCTCACGATCGAAGATACTTTCGTAATCAATGTATGCATGTTTCATGCCAAATAAAGGTTTAAGGGGAGGCCGGAAAAAAGGCGCCCTACAGACAGGAGA
>CAZSZS010000021.1:0-38199 GCA_964611275.1 uncultured Eubacteriales bacterium | reverse complement strand
GGCATCATCCGGCGCTCCGCGGGACGCAAATCCAGACTGCTGTCCGGATTCTGATCCGCCCACATTCTCCCTGTCAAGCAGAATGGAGGGCGCCATCTGAAGAATGACCCACGGGTCTCTCGCTGTCGGCAGAGACTGAAGAATCTCATGGGTTACGTTCTGTCCCACTTCTGTCTTCTTGGTATCAACGATCGGTGTGACCGCTGTGACCGTGACAGCCTCTTCCAAAGCTCCCATTTGCATCTCAATGTTGATCTCAACGTTCGAACCGACCACAACGATGACGTTCTCTTTGATCTCGGTCCGGAAGCCTTCCAGCTCAGCTTTGAGAGTGTAGTCATTAGCAGGAGCCAGAGAGATGAACCTGAAATTACCTGTGTTAGAGGTGATTGAGGTCATCGCCCCAGTCCTTGTACCTGTCAGTGTGACGGTCACGCCTGGCAGAGGATTGCCTTCTGTGTCAAGGACCTTACCGAAGATGTCTCCGGTTCTCTGCTGGGCTACGATCAGAGGAGAAACAAGTAACAACACACATAAAACACTAAAAAGTTTTCGCAATTCTTTCCTCCTTTTTACCCAAATTAAATTGGGAAAAAGTATCCCATAACTCAGGAGTGAAATTCACTCCACATTTTTCCCTAAAAATATCGTCGTTCGTTAGTATAAGTCTTCTCTCACCTCCTTTTAATTTTATATACATTTCCATCTTTCCAATTAGTAATAAGCAATATTCATGCCAAATTTGACGTTTCTTCTAAACTGTTTCCTATCAGACAGATAGCAAAATTAAACATTTCTTTTCTTTCTATATAATTCAAAAAATTGAATTCCCTCCAATTAATTGAATCATCCCAGTCGGTTTTATCCTCCTGTTTTTAATCTGGATCATGCATAATCCAGGCTTAAAGGCAGGCAGGCTGGTTCTGAAGTCATCCGGAGGTGAGCGGGCATGGTTCCTCGCAGAGGGGAGCGAGCCGAGGAATAAGCTGTTTTTGATGGATTTGTGAAACAAATCAATCGGGAGTTCCAAGGGGGGTCAGTCCCCCTTGGTCGCAGGGCAAAGCCCGAGAAGGGGAGGCAGCGAGTCCAAAGGGCGAGCGTTGGAAGGGGAAAGTTGTGTTTTCCCCTCCAAAAGAACGGTGCGGGAAAATCAGCGGGCTGAAGAACCAGCTTGCCTGATGAAAGTCAGAGCGCAGGCCACACCTGATTTTCATCTTTACCTTTTGTGCATTATTATTTATCATCTTTATGAAGAAAAATGAAAAAGATCAAAGGAAAGCACATTTTCTTGTTCCTCTTCCTTGTTTTCCTATTGACCCGGATCATCCATATCCATGCAGACCCCCCGCTGTATCTGAGCGAGAGTCTTGGAACCTTTTTCGATGAAGGCATCTACAACCATAATGCCCGGAACCTCATGCTCTTCGGTCAGTGGAAACTGGATGAATGGAATGACTTTTATTACAGCGCCGTTTCTACCTGGCTGAAATATCTGACCTTTCAGATCATCGGTATCGGCCGGGCACAGATCCGTCTTTTTTCCATTTTTTTCAGCATGATATCCCTATTGTTCATCTACCTCGCAGCAAGAGAAAGCTACGGCAGGAAGACCGCCCTTCTTGCGCTGCTTCTGTTTGGAATCAATTTTATCTCTATCATGTATGCCCGGCTAGGAATGCAGGACACACAGACACTCACTGTTTTTATCATAGGTTTTTATCTCTGGCAGAAAGGGACAAGGGAAGCGGGCACCAAAAAAGGAGATTGGTTTCTTTTTTCTTCCGGAGCTGTTTTTTTCTTAAGCTACACCTTTAAAAACCTTTTCCTTTATCTTCTTCCGGTTCCCATCGCGGCTTTTGGACTCTATCTGCTGATGCATCTCCGTAATAAAACCTCTTTTAGAAAACTCTTCAAAGGATTTGTCTCTCTCTGCGCAGGTATGCTGGCATCCTTCCTTTTATGGTTTACTGCCTTTTACCTTCCCTTTAAAGGGCCTATAGCAGAATTCGGCAAGTTTTTTACAACCCAGCAGATGTTTCCTGAAAAAAACCTCTCTCTCTATGCGAACAACCTCTACAGGACATTCCTTTTTAAGTACGTATCCACCAGTCCTGCTGTGCTCATCGGTTCCTTTCTCTTGCTTTTTCTTCTCCTTTTCTGGCTCTATACAAAGAGAAAAAAACACATTTTTGCGTCTGATGTGTTTCTTGTGACCTGGTTCGGCGCATGCTTTCTCTTTCTTGGCATCATAAGCTACAGGCCGACCAGGTATTTTCTGCCCATCCTTCCGGTTCTATGTGTGATGGCCGCACGCTTTCTCATCGTGTTGTATAAGACTTCAAAGATCAAATTGGATAAAAAAATACACTGGAGTTTCTATCCTCTCGGAGCGGCTATCCTGACCGTATTGATCCACCGCTGCCTCATCCCCTGGGTATACAGATATTTTCAGATCAAGCCCGCTGATGCTTTCCCTTTTGTCTACCCGGGTACTGTGGAATTTATCATAAGCCTTGCCGTGGCTGCGTCTCTGACGGTGTATATCGCCTGCCCGAAGATCGGAAAGAAGCGACGTGAGATAAAGCTTCCAAAATACCTCGCCTTAAGCTGTATCATCCTGGTGGTCCTTCCCTCCCTGTATCTGGAAGGAAAACATTATTTCACATGGGCCCGTTCACCTGAATATTTCATCCGCAACCTGGGTGAGGACATAGAACGATACGTGGGTCAAAGCGGCTCCATAGGAGGCATGGATGCACCGGGAGCTGCGTTTGACACCCCCTATAAAGTGCTCATATCTTATGAAAAATTCGTGAACTACAAACAGAATCCCATCACTCAATACGGGCTCACACATCTCTTCCTGGTTGATAACAGGGATATCCATGAGAAAGACTACTACTTCAACAAATACCCGGAAGAAATGAAAGACGCAACCTTTCTCAATCAATACCATATCAATAAGAAAGAGACCGTGTTTTATCTTTACTCACTCGTCGAGCCCAGAGTCCTTAACGTTTCCCTTCCTGAAAAGATCTCTCTTTCTGACGACAGCCTAATGGTGAACGTCCGGATAAAAAACTGCGACTCCAGACAGCCAAAAAAATTATTCCTTAACTGGTCCTTATATCCACAGGCTCGATCCCAAAAAACAGAAGCATCCGGCACCGGAGAGGAACTTTCGTGCTGGATACCTCCCGAAGCAGCCAGGGAATTCGCATTGTCCGGAAGACCACCCTCCCAGCCCGGAAAATACAGGCTTTTCATACACTGGGAGCCAGAGAAAGAACTCCACTATAAAGTGGAAGACCTGGAGCGCCAGAGAGGAATCGTCATCCGCGATAAAGACGCACTGAGAGGAAGGGCAGTTTATCACGCCGCTGATAGACACCGCCAGACCGGATTCCTCTGCTACGGCAGCTACCGCAGCTTCCGGCCCGGACTGTATGAGGCTGTGTTCAGACTAAAAGTCAGCAGCAACAAACACAATGCCGCTGTGCTGCGCATAGAAGCTGTTTCAGATCTGGGGAAAAACGTTATCAGTAATAGGGATCTGAAAGGAAATGACTTTTCCGGAGAGAATGAGTATGAGAGCTTTGTACTGCCTTTCATGCTGGAAGAGACAACAAAAAATCTGGAGCTCCGCATATTTTCCATGGGGAGAACAGACGTCTGGGCAGATGATATCCGAATAGTGTTCAGGGAAGGGGTATGGCATAAGGATCTCCTTACCGTGGAGTGAAATTCAGATCTGGCTTGTTATCCATTTGCAATTTAAAACTTCTTGAAGTTACAATAGAAAAATGAGAATAAAGAAAACGTTCCCTTTAATCTGTCTTGTCATGATATTGGCGCTTGTTTTTGTTTTCTCCTGCGGAAAGAAGCCCAGCCCGGAAAAAACAACCTATAAGACCGAAGTGGCAAGAGACTTATTGAAAGAGTTTGATATCTCAGAACATACCTATTGGACCCGGAATATTGATGCGGCAAATCCGGAAGATGAACCCTATTTTATTTCCGGGTGGTATATGCCGGAAAAAAATTTTCGTTGGGCTCAGGAGAAACAAAGCATCATCCTGTTTGATGCCGTACAGACCCATGATTTGAATCTCGACATAGAATGCCGGTCCGCTACCTTTGAAGACAATCAAAGCCAAATCATGACGATTTTTCTCAACTCCAAGAAAATCAAGACCGTAGAGCTCAAGCCCTCCTTCGATGTCTACACTATCCTCCTTCCTGAGAATTCAATAAAAACCGGGAAGAACGCACTCGCCTTTTCTTATCGACGAGCGGAAAGGCCGTCTAGCTCATTGGATACCGAAGACCATCGTTTGCTGTCAGCGGCATTCAAATCCTTTACATTTTCCCATGCAAAGGGAAAGAATGTAAATTTTCCTGAATCCTTTATTCAAAAAAAAAGCGGGGAAGTCATCCACTTCCCGGAAAGTGCTTTTGCCTTTTACCTGAAGCCATCCGGCCCGGCAGAACTGGAAACAGAAATATCGAGGCTATCCGAAAACATTAAAGCTCATATAAAAATATCCTCCGATAAAGGCGTCTACAGGCACATCCATATAAAAAAAGCCGGTTCAAATAAAATCGCCCTGGAAAATCTTTCCGGCCAACCTATCAAGCTGGCTTTTTATTTGGAAACCAAAAGGAGTTCTCAATCTTCTTCACAGGACTTTGCGGTCTGGTCTGGGATAAAAATTCTCGAACCTGCGAAAAAGACCGAGGCTTCCCCGGAACTCACTGAATTATACAAGAAACTTCGTTCGGAAAAATTCGATATTGTCTATGTGGTCCTGGATGCCTTTCACGCCAAACATTCAAACCTGTACGGATACCACAGAAACACCACTCCCTTTTTAAAAACAGCCGGAGAGCAGGGAATCGTGTTCCGGGATTTTTATGCAAACAGCCCCTACACGCTTGCCTCAACAGGTACGCTTTTAACATCCAGATATTCCCACGAACATGGAGTCATCAAAAAGGACACAAAAATAAATCCTTCCTTTCTAACGATCCCGGAAATTCTATCAAACCATTCGATCTCCTCCTTTCTTCTGACAGGACATCCTTGGTTTTCAGAAGATTGGGGGCTTACAAGAGGATTCACGGAAATTTACTTTAAAAAATATAACAAGGAGGACATAACATTTTCAACCAGTCTGAAGGAGCTTTATTCAAAACATAAAACAGATAAGCAAAAATTCATATACATCCATGTCCACCCTCCTCACGCCCCCTATCTTCCCCCAAAGAAATTCAGAGTCTTTCCTGCCCCCGAAAATGTCTCATTGAGACCGACCCCTCAGAATTTCAGAAAAATCGAAACCGGAGAAATCGAAGCCACCGATGACCTTCTGGACTATATAGAATCCATGTATGATGCCAACGTGCTCTATGCGGACAGTCTGGCTGAAAGTATCTACGGTTTTTTCAGGGAAAACAAGCTTTGCGACAAAACGATCTTCATCTTCACTTCAGACCACGGAGATGCCTGTAAAATGCAGCATGGAGTGCTCGGACACAACACCACTCTTTTCCAGGAGATGGTGCACATCCCTTTCATTATGGTTTTTCCCAATAAGCTGAACGTGCCTCCTTCAGCCCCTCAAATTCCCGCCAGTGTTGCGGATGTTCCGGTAACCCTTATGGAACTCTTCGGCATTACGGATGACTTTGGATTGAAGGGGAAAACCCTTTTGCCGTTCATCCTGAGTCCGGAACAGACATCATCCCATGTTTTTCTGGAAAATCTATCCGGAGACAGGCAGCAGAAAGGCATTGTGGAACACCGTTACAAATTCATCTCGTCAAATAACGAGGACATGCTGTTTGACCTATGGAATGATTATCCGGAAAAAAAGAACCTTGTCCTAGGAATGCCTGCAACGGCCGGTTACTTTCGCGCGCTCATAAGGTCGCACTCAAGCGGTCAGGTGTTTGAGAGCGAAAAGATCGATCTCGAGAAAATCGATAAAGAGACAAGGGAAAGGCTCAAGAGCCTCGGCTACATTAAGTAGATAAGGATTAGTTGAATGACTCTTTCGAGTTGGCCAGCTCAATGATGAAATAAGCAAGGAGATGGGAAAGATCCCTCATAAGGTCGGGATTCAATTTGTCCGTTGTGTCTCTGGTCGTGTAATTGGTATCAGGGACTATATCCGACCTAAAGGACAGCGAAGGAACCTTTTTTTTGAGAAAGGAGTCCGCATCCAAAGGATCCCGGTCCGGAAGGCCGAATGTTTCCGGGATCAAGTTCATTCCCACATTTTTTCTGTTTGATTTGCTCAAAGCTTTCCATAATTCGGGAAAATTTTCAGCGCCAAAAACCCTTATCCCTTCCCCGCTCCCTACCCTGTCGATGTTTATGAACGAGACTGTTTTTTCCGCAGGGAACAGCGGGTCCTTTAAATACTCCTTTGATCCCGCAAGGCCCTGTTCCTTGGCACCAAAACCGATAAAGAGCACAGAGCGTCTCACTCCGGCAGGATTTTTTAAAAGGGCCTCTGCCGCTCCGAGCAGCACAGCCACCCCCGAAGCGTTATCATTGGCACCGGGCATTATTTCATAGCAGAAGCCCATATGGTCGAGGTGGGCGCCTATGATGACGACCTCGTCTTCATAATCGGGATCTTCTCCCCGTAGAATACCCATGACATTATATCCGGTCCCCTGAGGATGGTATTCGGTCAGATTCTCCATCGTGAAAATCTTTCCTGACCTAAAAGAACCGGGTGTCATGCTTTTTTGGATCTCTTCCCTTGCTTCCTGTGAAGAGAGTTCTGTTCCCGAAAAAATATCCATTGCTACAGAATCCCCGACATGGGAGACAATAAATCCTTTCACATAATCCGTATGCGGACCCACTTTCAGTTCATGATAAAGCATGCCTTTGGCTCCCTGGGCCACTGCCATCTTTACTTTATATGTATTGAGAGAGTAAGGACTCCATTGCTCATGCTTTTCCGGATTTTCATAGGGCGACACCGGCACTCCTGGTTCCATGAATACGATTTTCCCGCTGACATCCACATCGTGATAGTCGTTATAACCAAGCTCCGGCGCATAAATGCCGTAACCCACATATACGACCTCTGCGGTCACAGCTCCTGACCCTGAATCGGAACCCGGATAGTAATCTGTCTCATATTCATAATACTTTTTCTTATTCAGGTCATTTTTATTGTAATGATAAGCCAGCTCCCCGCCCTTAAATACCGTGGTGTAAGGATTTGGGAAGGACTGCAGATAGGTCCCTTTTTCTCCCGCTGGAGAGATACCCCATTTCTTAAATAGAGAGGCGGTCCATTCAGCGGCTCTTTTGTACCCCTGCGTTCCCGAGAGTCTTCCTGCGTATTTATCCGAAGAAAGCTCCCGGGCATAATCCAGTAATTTCTGGCTTGAGATGGAATCCATTACATCATCAAAATCCTGTACCCCCGGTTTTCCTTTGTTCTCCAGTGTCACAGAAGCACAGGAAAGCATCAGGAAAATCATTACACTCAAACAGGCATATCTTAACAGAACGTTTTTCATTATTTTACGGACAGCTCCGGTCGAATATTCAATCATCCAGCTCATTGAAGACCTGCTTCAGAATTGCAACACATTGATCCATTTGTTTATCTGTGTGTTTGGAGGAAACAGACAACCTCAATCGGGTTTTATTTTTGGATACAGCAGGATATGTCACAACTCCCGTATACAAACCTCTCTGCTGGATCCTCTTGCTTATCTCTCTTAACCTCAGGTCACTTCCGGCCATAACAGGAATCACCTGTGATTTTGTGTTCCCTATATCAAGTCCCGCATCTTTAAGCTTTTGGTGCATATAGCGGGTATTCTCCCACAGTTTTTCCCTTTCTGACGGTTCTCTCTTAAAAACTTCAAGCACCTTTAATATTCCGACCGCTGTATGCGGGGCCATGGCGCAGGAGAAGACATAGGACCTCGAATACATTCTCAGATAGGTCATGAGCTTTTTGTTTCCGGAGGCAAACCCTCCTATGGCGCCGAAAGACTTGCTGAACGTCCCTATGGAAATATCGACATCATCTTCGACTCCGAAATGTTCAGCTACGCCACCGCCCCTTTCTCCAAAAACCAGGGTAGCATGAGCTTCATCAACAAGTAATTTGGCTCCGTACTTCCTACATATGGGGACTATTTCTGTTAAATTCGCCAGGTCTCCATCCATGCTGTAAACACCCTCTACACAGACGAGCACTCTTTTATTATTTGTCTTTCTCAGGACTCTTTCCAGATGCGACGGATTATTATGAGCAAAAACTTTGATATCCGCACCGGACATTCTGACACCATCATAAATGGAGGCATGAGACAGAATGTCCATAACAGCCACATCACCGGGTTTCAGAATACCTGAGAGGATCCCAACGTTCGTGCTGTAGCCCGTAGGAAATACTACTGATAATTCTTTGGCTTTGAGACGGCTGATCTCTTCTTCCAGCCGGCTTATGGGTTCAGAATAACCGCTTAATAGCGGGGCTGAGACAGCGCCTGTCCCGAACTCATCCAGGGCCTCTTTGACCGCTTTTACGACGTCCGGGTGAAAGGAATATCCAAGGTAATTGTAAGAACAAAAATTAAGGAACTTTCTTACGGACCGGGTGTTCCGGTCATAGACTTCCAGCTCGGTGCGCGGGCCGGACATCATGGGCTGAACATAGACCATGTACTTTTTCTTCACAGCATCATCCACATATTTCCAGAAGTACTCAGCCGCCTCAAACAGGTCGTCACTCTTAAAATCAGCAAAATCGGACATAGAATAGTCATTACAGTCGATCTTCTTCCCTTTTAAATCCTTTTTGTTCAATGTCACCTCATTTTCTGCCTGTACTTTTATAAAGTATTGCCCCCCTAAGGTCAAGCAATAAACAAAACCCCAGGCTGCTTATCTATCCAGGTTCTTCAGTCCCAGCTCCCTGGCCCAGTTCAGAACCTCTGTATACTCCTTACTGGAAATCCTCCTGTTGATCTCGGGAAATTCCCTGGCCCTGTACTCGGGTCTGTACTGCCTCATAAGATTCACATAACAGTTCTCAGAAAGCTCTCTGGCTACAAATTCCAAAAACTCTCTGCTTCCCGCAGCCCTGTTTGGCAGGATGAGGTGCCTTATCATCAATCCTCTCCGTGCGATGCCCTTTCTGTCGGTGACCAGATTCCCTACCTGCCTGTACATTTCCCTAAAAGCAATTTTAGCATAATAAGGATAGTTATAGGCCTCACTTGAGAATTTTGCCGCCTTTTCAGGAGAAGTGTATTTAAAATCAGGAAGATAGATGTCAACGATCCCGTCAAGAAGCTTTAAGATATCTAATTTCTCATACCCTCCTGTGTTGTAGACGATCGGAATCTTAAGTCCACCGGAGACGGCTGTTTTCAGTGCGCTCACAATACCGGGAACATAATGGGTGGGAGTAACCAGATTGATATTATAACACCCGAGCGATTGAAGCTTTATCATAGAATCCGCCACTCTCTGTTCGTCCACTATGACTCCCTCGCCCTTTATGCTTATGGAATAATTCTGGCAGTAGATACAGCGCAAACCGCAGTGTGAAAAAAATATGGTCCCCGAACCTTTCGTCCCCACTAACGGCCTTTCCTCACCAAAATGAGGAAAGGCGCTTGAAATCTTAAGAGAAGCCGTCGCCTGACATTTCCCCGTCTCACCCTTGATCCGGTTGACCCTGCAGTCTCTGGGACAAAGAGTGCAGCTTTCATAATAAGAATTCAGTTTTGTGATCCGTTCATCCAGCTCGCCTGTTTTATACAGATTAATGTAAGAAGGGTATTCTTTGTTTGTTTCCTTTTCCCTGGTCATTTCACTGTCCTTTTTCGATAAAAAAAGACTGGGGGATAAAAAAATAATTCCTGTCTTCCCCAAAAAACTGAGAAAAAAATCACGCCTCGATTGGTTTCCCATAATCCCGAAAACCTGATTGATTAAACAAAAATCAATTACATGTGTTATTAGCTGTGTCTCTTGTACAGATGCAGTATTATTTCTTCCAGTATGTTGGCGAGCAAGCGGTTAAAAAAGTCCGGGTTCTCCAGCATAGGAAAATGACCCGCTCCTAACTGATAGATCCAGTCGAAAGAAGAGGCATTATTGGCTGCAATCTCATAAGAAGCATCACGCAGCTTCGAATTAATACACCGTATGGGAACCTCAATCTCTCCGAAGGCTTGGGTCCCGTCATATCTGAGAAGGTGTTCGAACATATTCAACGCCCTCCCAGGCGAGGCATTCATCATATCAAGTATGACTCTCTTCATGATTTCCTGGTCCATATCATTATGGAAAAAAGTCTCCACCGTGTATTCCCTCATTCTTTTTTCAAAATTTTCTCTCCAGGGTTTGATAAAAAAATCAACCTGTTCCTCTTTGTAGCCCCGCATATAATAATCCTTGTATGTATCGACCCCCACCAGGCCAATGACTCTCTCTGGGATAGTTCTTGCAGCTTCCAGTATTACAGCCCCTCCCATTCCGTGGCCGACGAGAATGACATTCTTCAATCCTTCCTTTTCAATTACAGATACAACATCCTGTCCGAATGCTTCCATGGACCATGATTCCCTCTCAACTCCAGAAAGCCCGTGGCCGGCAAGGTCCAAAACAACGACCTTGTATCCGGAAGAAAACGCTGGTATTTGGTTCTCCCAGTATGTCATGTCATTGCACCACTCGTGCACAAAAACCAACGTGTAATTCCCCACTCCTCTTATCTTATAATAAAGATCGATCCCGTCTTTAGAAACAAGTTTTTTTGTGCCTAAAAACAAAGAATCAGAATCCGCTTTTTCCCCGCAGCCAAAAAAACACAAAACAGGCACTGAAAGGATTAAGATAAACAAAAGAATTTTTTTCACGGCTTTGCTTCCCTGCTCTTTCTTATACCATAAACACAATCAAACAAAAAGCATATCAAGCAGCAAATTATCCCGGTTATTCACGTGTTCCGTAATTATACTCGGTCTTTTCTTCATTTCGGTCCGTGGCAGGGGGAGGTTCAGGAGTGAGTGAGGATATCTGTTCCCTGAGTTCTGGGGTCATCTCAATCTGAATGGAATCAGCAGAGTCTTTAAGTTGATCGATGTGCCTCGCTCCAATGATAGGGCAGGTCACAGCAGGATGACTTGCCACCCAGGCAACAGCCAATGCTGTGGGAGAGAAATCCCGGCTCTGCGCAAATCCTGTAAAGTCTTCCGCCACTTTGTACATCCAGTCAAAACCATACCTTGTTGCGTACATCTTATTGGTGACCAACCTTCCAGAACCCGGTTTCTTTCCAACTCCATATTTCCCTGTCAACAGCCCTCCTCCCAAAGGACTGTACGGGACCACCCCCAGCCCTTCAGCCTGGGCCTGGGGAAAAATTTCCACTTCAGCCTGTCGTTTGACAAGATTGTACATAGGCTGGATACAGTAAAAAGGAGCCCATGCCTTTTTCTCTGCCACTCCCAGGGCTTTTGCCACCTGCCAGGCAGCAAAATTACTTGCTCCCGGATACAAGATTTTCCCCTGAGTCACCAGATCATCCAGAACTCTTAGAGTTTCTTCCACAGGGGTTATGTCATCAAATCTATGAATATAATAAACATCTATTCTATCCGTTTGAAGGCGTTTTAAACTGGCATCAACGGCATTCATTATATGATACCGTGCCGCCCCCTTGGAATTCACGTCTTTCCCGGTGGGAAAATAGACCTTGCTTGCTACGACCACCTCGTTCCTGCAGTTTTTTATGAGCCTGCCAAGTATTTTTTCTGCTTCACCGTCATTATACACATCAGCACAGTCGAAAAAATTAATCCCTTTATCCCGGCAAAAATAAAACATTTTCTCTGACATGCCGGCATCCGCATCTCCCCCAAAAGACATGGTCCCAAAACACAGCCGGGATACCTTGATTCCGGTTTTTCCTAATAATTTGTATTCCATTCTATCCTCTCTTTCAAAACCACTGGCTATATTAACATATTGATATTATGCTTGAAACCGGCTCACCTACTTACTTGAAACAAAAAAAGACACAGACGTAACGGAGAGGAGTAATGAAAAGAGAAGCGGGCCGGTCCAGGCCTTAACGGCTCTTTCTAAAAATTCTTAAAATTCTTGGTCGCACCGTATAAGTGTTCCATAAGAGTAATGAATTCAGCAGGGAGTGTGTCTATGAATTCTATTCCCATCCCAAAGCTCTTTTCCTTGGTTATGTTTTCCACCCATCGTATCTTCCCGCGTAAAAAAACCGGCTTTGTTTTTAACAACGGAAGTTTAATTTTAAACACAGTATTTACAGGAAAATACTTTTTGCTTTTTATGCTTACTCCATTCAACGAAAGATTTTCTGTTACCGCCGTAAATTTCTCCGGATCTGCCTGCTTTCCGGAAGAAGCAGCTCCAAGAACTTCCACTTCGACTGTCTGTTTTTCTCTTTTTCTTTTCTCCCGCCTTTTATCCCTATCCATTATCTATCCTCTGATAACATATCACCCATATTACAGAAGCATGAATACTTTTTCTTTTGTATCTCTCTCATGGTCCTCCCATAAAAACAGGTCTTTATTTCTATCAACCCTGTAAGATAAATAATATAAACAATCAAACCTCTTATGTCAAAAACAAAAAACAGAAAGCCCCTGTTATTGTGTTGAACATAAAATATCTTATAAAGGATGTGCCAACAATAGACATCTGAATGCGCCAGGATAAAAATGTAACGTTTTTTGTTGTAATAACGTATATATAGTACTACAATCATATTGATACACATGACATAAAAAAAGGACAGCAACTTAGAGAAGAAATTATCATAACCTCTAATATAAAGTTGGCACATAATTTGCTGTTAATACAGGTAAGGAGAAATTTACATGAAGAAACTAATATTATTCCTCTGTCTGCTTCTTGTCAGTATTTATGTTTTTTCTTTCAAAGACTCTCCGGAAGCTCAAGGGGAAAGCATAGCTGTTCCGGTTCGGGTATTTGACGGAGATGAATTCATAGCTGATCTCAAGATAGATGATTTTGAAATATATGAAGAGGGAACCAAACAAAAAATCACCGCCCTTTACTTTGCTGAAAAAGATCAGATCACAAGGAAAGAAGAATTAACGGAGATAAATCCCGATGTATCCAGAACATTTTATCTTCTTTTTCAATTTACAGAATACAATCCTAAAATCGCAGATGCCATAAAATATTTCTTCTCAGACGTCATCACTCAAGGCGACTCGCTTGAGCTCATGACCCCCATGAAAAACTACTCCCTGTCAAATCAGGCGCTGCAGTCCATGGCCAGGGAAGAGATCTCAGAGGAAATGATAAAAATCGTTAGAAAAGACACCCAAACAGGCTCCTCCCAGTACAAAAACCTTCTCAGAGACCTCAGGAGGATCGTGAGCAGCCTTTCAGGTACCAGTTCACAGACAGGTTTTAATTTTGACCAGGATACAAGTGTTGATGCTTTTGGCATTGAATTTTTACTTCCCCGATACAGAGAAACCCTCGATGAGATCGAACAGCTCCGCATGGTCAATCAGAGCAACTATCTGAATTTTGCGAACCAGCTCAAGAATAGGCCAGGACAGAAATTCGTGTATTTGTTTTACGAACGGGAATTCAGGCCTGAGATCCACCCGAATGTCATACAGCAGCTCATTTCCAATCTCCAGGACCAACCACACGTTCTGGGAAACCTACAGGACCTCATGGCTCTCTACAGCAGAGAATCAAAGCTCGATACGGAAACAATCATGCATTCATATACTGATGCGGGGATTTATTTCAACTTCATTTTTATGGACAAAAAACCGGATATCTACTCAGGGATACAGATGCACGAACAGTCAGAAGACATATTCGAGACATTTTCAAAAACAGCGAAAGCGACAGGGGGAGATGTCTATTCCACGCAAAATCCTTTTCTGTCGTTCAAAGACAGCACTGATCAAGCAAAACAATATTATCTTCTTTACTACACTCCGGAAAACGGTCAAAACCGAGGAGAGTTCAGAAACATAGAAGTTAAAGTCAAAAACAAAGATTATAAACTATCCTACAAGTCAGGCTATATTTCAAACTGACGACCATCTTTTTCCTTCCGAACTTCCCGTCCTTTTTTTCCTGGCTCTTCGCAAAAATGAGTTCCTGAATTTAAAAAAGATGAATCAAAGAAGAGTGATCAAGCGGCGTGTCTCCGCCCGCAGCGGAAGGGGTTCCCCACGGGGGGTGGGTGGAGCGAGGACGGAGATATGCCGCGGAATGATCACTTATTCTATTGAGCAGGTACTCATTATTATAATGAACCGGTAAAAAAAACTATTTTAAAAAAAAATCCGTATATATTATCATAACATGCCTTACTCACGGATCGAGATCAATGCATCACTGCAGACTTTCCTAAGGGAGGCAGCATCTCGACGTGAAAGAAGACATGATTATAAATCAAAAAATACAAGAAGAGAGGTGTCAATGAAACAAAAAATATGGCTGATTTCTCTGGGAGTGATCTGCCTTGCTCTGTTCAGCTTCACAGCCACAATCAACATTACGTTTGACAGATACCACAGTCCGGACGAGCTCAATAAAATCCTAAAAGACATGGCGGAAAGCTTCCCAACAATAACAAAACTTCACAAAGTCGCGGCCACATACTCTCAAAAAGATATCTCTATATTAGAGATCGGAAACGAAACCAGCGCCGCAAAAAAAGAACTTCCCGCTGTCTTCGTAGCTGCTAATATGGAAGGAACCACACCGATCACAAGCGAAGCCGCTCTGTACTTGATCAAGTCTCTCCTGGAAGATGATGCGCTCATTAAGGACAAGACCTGGTATATACTGGCATGCGGCAATCCTGACGCAGCAGCGCATTACTTTAAAAAACCTTTGCGGCAGGATCCCAGGAATTCCAAACCTTATAACGACGACATGGACGATCTGGTTGACGAAGACGGAGCCGAAGACCTAGATGGAAACGGAATCATCACCATGATGCGGGTGAAGAGCCCGGAAGGGTCCTGGATCCCTGTTCCGGGAGAACCCAGACTCATGAAAAGAGCCGATCCCAGCAAAGGAGAACAGGGCCTCTATAAACTCTACTCTGAAGGCCTGGATAATGATGGAGACGGAGACTACAATGAAGACGGTCCGGGAGGTGTTAACATCGGTATTAATTTCCCCCATCTCTTTGAACACCACACAATAACCGGAGGGCTCTGGCCCGGAAGCGAAGAGGAAAGCTACTCTCTTATAAAATTCATTATGGAGCACAGAGAGATCGGGATGACCTTCTGTTTCGGGGAAACTAATTTCTGCCTCAACCCGCCGGAAGGAGGGAGACGGGGGTCTGTGGACCTGAATAATATCAAAATACCTGAAAGATACGGAGAAATGCTGGGATTGGATACAGAGAAAACCTACACCATGAAGGAAATCATCGACCTCCTCCAGCCGTTTGTGCCCGAAGGCATGGAGCTCACAGAATCCATGGTCGCTCAATTTCTTGGCCTTGGTGCTGTGGTCAATCCCTTGCCTGAAGACCTGAAATACTATAAAGAGCTTTCTGACAAATACAAGGAATTCCTCAAAAAAAATGCCCTGGACAAAGAGCGTCTGGAACCTCAAAAAGCCAAAGACGGCTCCTTTGAACTATGGGCCTATTATCATCTGGGCCTTCCCTCTTTCAGTATGGATTTCTGGACATTACCCAAGGTCAAAGAAGAAAAGGAAGAACAGGAGATCACTCCTGAAAAACTGGAAAGCATGTCAGATGAGGAGTTCATAGCTCTGGGCGAAGAAAAAATTGATCAGTTTCTCAGATCAGTAGGGGCTCCTGAAAATTTTAAGGCAAAAAATGTTATAGATGCTGTCAAAAGCGGAGCTATGAACACCAAGAGAATGGCAGAGATGCTCAAAAAAATGCCAAAACCTGAGAGCGGAGAGCAGGGAGGCTCTGAAGAAGAAAAAGCTCTTCTTGCCTTCAGCGATAAAAATCTAGAGGGAAAAGGTTTTATAAACTGGGAGACCTACGATCATCCCGTTTTGGGAAAAGTGGAAATAGGGGGAGAGGTCCCGTTTGTTAAAAACACTCCTCCGGCCAACATGGTAGAGCCTCTGCTCAAAGGTCAGATCCCCTGGGTCTTTGATATCGCAAATAAAATGGCACGGATAAAAATCACAAAAACAGAAGCCGAGGAAATCGGAAACAATATCTACCGGATAAAAGTCTGGGTAGAAAATTCAGGTTACCTTCCGTATCCCACAGCAATGGGAGAAAGAAACTCAAGGATCCTTCCTGTTATCGTCACAGTAGAAGGCGATATCGAAATACTGGAAGGCAAAAAAAGAAGCCTTATCAAATCATTCGGGCAACAGAAAAGCCAGGAAACAATCTGGCTTGTCCATGCAAAAAAGCCGGGAGAAATCAAAATCCGGGCCATCACAAACATTGCCTGGAAGGATTCCAAGGTCATAACCCTAGGAGGCAACAGATGAAAAAAATCATTGGCTCATCACTTATATTACTGCTCTTTCTGGCAGCATCTGTAAATGCGGGAGCTGCAGATCAAAAAATCACCGTTCCACTTACTTTCGATGACTATTATTCCTATGAAGACGTAGTGAATGCCGTTCAAGCCTTAAACAAAGCTTTCCCAAAATTAACCAAACTCGACCTGGTGGGAAAAAGCGAAGAAGGTCGGGCAATATACTGCGTGACTGTAAATAATCCCGAAACAGGTTCTGAACTGGATAAACCCGGTGTCTATGTGGACGGGAACATACACGGCAATGAGATCCAGGCTACAGAAGTGTGTCTGTATTTTCTTAACTATATCCTCACCAAATACGGCGAGAACGAGAACGTAACGGAACTTGTTGATAAGAACTGCTTCTATGTCATTCCATCCGTGAATGTAGATGGAAGATACCACTTTCTAAACGACCCCAACACCACAAACAGCAACAGAGGCCTCCGAAGGCCAAAAGATGATGACCGGGACGGATTATTTGATGAAGACTTTCCCGATGACCTTGACGGGGACGGAAACATATGCCTGATGCGGAAAAAGGATCCTCTGGGCGCTTACAGAACAGATCCTGAAGACCCCCGCTTGATGATGCGGGTAAAACCGGGAGAAAAAGGAGAATGGACTTTACTGGGACAAGAGGGGATCGATAATGACGGAGACGGCCTGATCAATGAAGACTCCGAAGGTTATGTCGACCCAAACAGAAACTGGGGATTCGACTGGATGCCCGAATATGTCCAGCCGGGAGCTGGAGATTATCCTCTCTCAGGTACCGGTACAAAGGCCATTGCCTCTTTTATCCGAAAACGCCCCAATATCTGCATGGCCTGGGCTTTTCATAATTCGGGCGGAATGTTCCTAAGAGGCCCCAGCGTCAAAAAGCTTACTTACCCCCCACAGGATATTCAGGTCTATGATTATCTCGGAGAACAGGCGGAGCGTATCACTCCGGGCTATGAGTATTTGGTGAGCTGGAAAGACCTTTACACCACATACGGAGACTTTATCGAATGGATGGTCTGCTGCAACGGCGCCTACGGATTCGTGGGAGAACTTTTTCAGTCTTCAACCGAGACTTTTAAAACCAGAGAAGAGGAGAAAAAGGCCAGGCCCGATGCAGAAGAAGGAGATTTCTTTACACAGTCCAATGAGCTGGAACGGGAAAGATTGAAATTCAATGATCATCTTGTGCAGGGAGAACTATACAGATCCTGGACCGCCTACAACCACCCCACTTATGGAGAAATCGAGATCGGAGGATGGGTCAAGCTCTCATCACGCCTGCCCGCTCCTTTCATGCTCAAAGACCTTGTCCACAGAAACGCCATGGCTGTTCTTTTTTCAGCGCAAAACACACCTGAAGTAAATATGGATGTCTTTGAGGTCAAAAAAGTGGAGAACAATCTGTACAGAATGAGGGTCAGGCTCACAAACGCAAAGGCCATCCCCACTATGAGTTACTACGCACAGCAGCATAAGCTCTACCCGAAAGACTTTCTCAGCGTTTCCGGAAAAGATATCCGTGTCCTGGCCGGTGGAACACTCCAGAACAAATACACAAACACAGCCTCATACAAGGAACACAAACCTGAACTTCAATTCCTGTCTGTTCCCGGATTCGGCAGTGTTGAGTATCAATTTCTCGTCTCAGGGAAAGGGAGTGTTGAGATAAAATACACATCCAGACACGCCGGAAAAATCACCAAGACCCTCCAGCTCAAATAAGATATCAATCAATGATGGGCTTGATGACTTTTGCCTGGATCTTCTCCATCTCTTTTTTCAGCCGGATGTAGGTCTCCTCTGCCTTATACATCCCAATAACAGCACCGCCTGAACCGGCAAATTTAGCAGATGCCCCACAGCGGCGGGCCGTGTTTATCATCTCCATATTGGGCTTGCTTATCTTCATAATCTGGCTTCTCAAATCAAAATTTTCATCCATAAGTTTCTTCACAAGTTCATAATCCCTTTTTTGCACAGCATTTTTCCCTATCTCTGCTATTTCTGCAATTCTTTCCAGTGTATCCCTCACAAACTTGTCGCCTCTTTCATAACCCAGCTTAATATCATTCAAAACCTTTCCTGAGACCTTTCCAAGGCTTGGTTTGTATGCAAGATAAAGGGGAGGCAAAAGCAAAGGATCCATTTTCTCGTAGAAGCCGTAACCACGGGACCGGATCATTTCTTTATTGAGGTCCATATACACGCACCCTTCAAAGACCTGGATCACGCGGTCCATAAACCCGGCGTTTATTCCTAACTCATCGCGCTCAGCTTCAAGAATAAGGGAGGGGAGAATAGTCAAAGGGATCTCCATATTATAAAAATCCATCAAAGCTCTAAGCACGGCGGTTATGATAGCGCTGGAGCCACCCAGTCCGAGCTGTCTGGGAATATTTGAATGATAACTGACTGTGAAATTTTTCCTTTCTATGGTTTTCCTTTTTTCAATACTGTAGTCATAAAACTTTTTTATGGCCGCTTTGACAAGACGCAGTCCTCCATAATATCCGTATGTATTTAATTCTTTAACCAAACCGGAGAGACTGCTGTAAACAGAACGGTCCAGCTCGCAGGGTTTTATCTCAAGAGTCCGGCTCTCTGTGACGTCTGCTTCAGCATAAAAATTCTTCACACATACGGCAATGGTCTTTCCGAAATAACCATCCGAGGGATTCCCCAAAAACCCGGCCCTTGCATAAGCCCTGGCCCTGAAAGACGTTTTCATGAAACGGGATCAATAAATCAAAAACGTATAAAAAACCCAATATTCAGATTGACATCAATATGAGTGCCCCCCTGAATATAAGAGCCTTCGTCCATAAAAACCGTAATTCCCACGGCTTCGAAGCTGATCATTTGATCGAAATTGGGGTCACTGACAAAAATCCTGGCATCAGCCTTGAGGCCGATATTCGGAGTAAAAAGAGCTTTGACACCCAGTCCTCCGTTGAAGGTAAGGGCAGAAACATCCTCATAGTATATGCTTATTTTCTCATCTATAGCGCCGTATCCTGTTATTATTTGAGGTCCGTTCTTTTGGATTTTGAACTGAGTGATACCCAGACCTGCCGTGACATAAGGAGTCATCCTGCTGGCATTGGGAAAGTTAAAAACGATATTGCCGTAATAGCGGATGATATTGCCCCCCGACTTATTCGCTGTTTGTATCCAGCCACTGTATCCTATGGACTCCATCTTATCCAGCAGGCTATCCACTATGCCTCCGGTAAAGGCTGTTTCTGCTGATATGTACTCAATGCTGGCTTCAAAACCCGTCGATGGTGTTACTTCGTAGGCTATTCTCGCTCCGAATCCCAGTCCGTCCCCCTGCTCTAAGACATTTGCAAAAAAAGCAAGCCATTCGGGATGCCAGGTCTCCACAACATTTTCCACTCTTGAATTAAACTGTCCTTCGTTGGGATAAGAAATATTTAAGTTATACAGCCCGAACGCGGTAAATTCAACCTGGGAAAAGCTTGTCCCGGCAAAGATGGCCATGCCCAGAATCAAAATCAGTGCTTTTTTCAAATTCAGTCCCATGGGTCACCTCCTGATAAGAATAGAGTTCAAAAAAAAATAATTTCTATGCACATAGGCGCAACCGCCTAAAAAATAACTTAATCGAGTGCCGCAGGTGAATTAGAACCGGGCAAAAAATCCAACGTTCAGATTGGCATCTAGGTGAGCGCCGCTCTGGACAACAGAGTCGACATCGTTAAATATGACAACACCCCAAAACTTTTCATAAAATTTCTGCTTGAACTCCGGATTGCAGTAGAACACTCTGGCGTCTATTCGCAACCCGATGTTAGGAGTGAAAAGCATTTTGATCCCTCCGCCGCCGTTAAAAGTGAGCGCAGAGACATCCTCATAGTAAATATGTATCCGCTCTAAGGTTGAAACTAGTTCGATTTCAGGGCCTGTGCCTTCAGCCATTTTGAACTGCGTAATACCTATTCCTGCGGTTATATAAGGGGTCATATTTCCGGGTGAAGGAATATTGAACACGACGTTTCCGTAATATCTCATTATGTTCCCGCCTGATTCATTAGCCACTTCAACAGCATCCCCGAATCCTATGGACTCCATCTTATCTAAAAGGTCATCCAGAATGCCTTCAGTGAATGATGTCTCGGCCATTATGTACTCAAGGCTCCCCTCGATTCCGATCGCCGGAGTGATATTGAACGCGATCCTCCCTCCGAATCCAATACCTCCATTCTGCTCCAAAGCAGCATCAAAAAACGCCTGCCACTCATCATAATAAATAGGTACCATTGCTTCGACATCGGAATCAAGCTCTACAGTAGATGGATACGAAAGATTCAGGTTATACAGCCCGAACAAGGTGAAATCCACCTGGGAAAAACCAAAAGAGGCAAGAAATACTGTGGCCAGCACTAATACAAAACCTCTCCTTATTTTCTTCTGCATTGTTTTCCTCCTATATACTTTAAGAAATTACTTTTTTATAAACCAAATGAAAGAACTAGTCAATAAAAATAAAATTCCCGCTCTATTAAAGAACACTTCTTTTCTATTGACTCCGGCGGTTGGCTCTGATATAAATAACCACCTGGATTTGAGAACGTGAATGCCTTGAATTTTTTTATGGAGAAAAAATATGGACCTATTTGACAAATGCGATACGGATGGAGGGTATTTTGGAATATTCCGTGCTCAGGACGACTTTTTCTTCTCCCGCCCCATCCTGGACCCCATTCCCGGAACAAGAACCGTTTTTAATGGGAAAAAATGCATCCAGTGGTCTATCAACAACTACCTGGGCCTTGCTGAGAACAAAGAAATCAAGGCCTATTCTGAAAAAATAGTGAAGAAATACCCTCTCAGTGCGCCTATGGGTTCCAGAATGATGACCGGGAACACAACATTCCACAAGGAACTGGAACAGCAGCTGGCTGATTTCACTGAGAAAGAAGCAGCTATCCTTTTCAATTACGGATACCTCGGTGTTCTGGGGACCATCTCCTCTTTGGTGGGCCGGGAAGATACCATCGTCATAGACAAACTTTCACATGCATCCATGCTGGACGCGACTTTTTTGTCACCGGGTAAATTCCGTGCGTACAAACACAATGATATGAACAGCCTGGAAAGCCATTTAAAAAGGATAAACAAAGACAGAAAAGGCGGCGTGCTGATCGTTACAGAAGGCGTTTTTGGAATGCGGGGAGACCTTGCCGACCTGCCGAATATCTGCCGGCTTAAGGAAAAATACGACGCCCGATTGTTTATCGATGATGCTCATGGGTTCGGAGTCATGAGTGAGACCGGCCAGGGAACCGCATCTTATTTCGGTTTACAGGATAAAATAGATATTTACTTCGGAACTTTTGCCAAAGCATTCGCAGCCATAGGGGGAGTATCAGCCGGTCCGAAAAAAGTGGTGGACTGGATAAGGTATAACGCCAGAACTCAGGTCTTTGCCAAAAGCCTCCCTATGATCTATGTGGAAGTGCTTAAAAAAATTCTCGAGTTAGTGAAGAACGGAGCCCCATTGCGGAAAAAGATGTTTGAAAACGCGGAAAAACTGAAATCAGGGCTGGCGAAACTTGGCTATAATGTGGGCAAAGGACGCTCACCTATCACTGCGGTGTATGTCCCGGCAGGAGATATAAAAATGGGAATGCAGATCATCGTGAAATTAAGGGAACTCGGAATCTTCATCACCGGCGTCATGTACCCGGTGGTCCCAAAAGGAATCATCCTGTTCAGAATGATACCGACCGCATCTCATACTGATGAAGAGATAAACGAGACCATCAAAGCTTTTTCCACTGTCCGGGATAACCTCAACCTCGATCTGGATTCTGTAAAAGAAGCCGCCTTGTAACTTATTTTAAACAGATATCAGTGTATCAGGAAACTATTTTTTCCATTGTTCTCTCGCTCTTAGCCTATGCTTTTTTCCTTCTTGCCTTTTATTCAAATCAGATCAGCCGCACGCTTTCGAGAAAATTCGGTAAAGAAAAATTAAATATATACAGGATATTGCTGCAGCGGGGAACAGGTATCTTGCTCTATGGGATCATCCCCGCTTTTCTTGTTTCTGTGGCTTTTACCAAAAATTTCTCATCTTACGGCTTGGCTTTAAAAAACCTTACGGAATCCCTGTACTGGACTCTGGGACTATCCCTGGTGATAATCCCCGTAAGCCTTCTTACGGGAAAAAATCCAGCCAACCACAAAAAATATCCGGAGATCCGGACGGCTGAATGGACTGCAGGCCTTCTTGTAACCAGCTCGCTGTCATGGATCCTTTATCTTTTTGCATACGAACTGCTGCTCAGGGGGATCCTCTTTTTCTCATGCCTGAGGTCTTTTGGCTTCTGGCCTGCCGTATGGATAAATATCTTCATCTATACGGTATTTCACTTGCATAAAGGCTGGAAAGAGATGGTTGGCTCTGTGTTTTTAGGCTTTGCCTTCTGCCTTCTGACCTATAAAACAGGGACCATATGGGCCTCGCTTTTTGGTCATATTGTTCTGGCTCTTTCAAATGAGTGGGCATCGATCTCTTTCAATCCGGGGATGAAAATCAAGCGGTTAAGGAAGACAAAATGAAGATTTTTATAACAGGGGCCACGGGATTCATCGGCAGCGCATTGGCAAGAGCGCTTGCGGAATCAGGCCATCATACGGTCCATGCCCTCTTCCGTTCACGAACCAAAACCTCTGCTATCAAACATAAAAATGTCCGTTTGTTCAAAGGGAACATCCTTGACCCAAAAAGCATCGAAAAAGCTGTGAGCGGATGTCACTGTGTTTTTCACACAGCAGCCATGACAAAAATATGGTCAAAAAAACCAAACCGGTATCATGATATAAATGTGGTGGGAACAAGGAATGTTCTGGAAGCCGCTCTTCATTCGGGAGTTAAAAAAGTGGTCGTCACTTCAACGGCCGGCGTGTTCGGTCCTTCTTTAAACGCTTGTGTGAACGAGAACACGATAAAAAAAACAAGGTGTTTCACAGAATATGAAAAAACAAAAGCTGAGGCCGATTCACTGGCTTTCAGCTATATGAAAAAAGGCATTCACATCGTGATGGTTTGCCCCACAAGGGTCTATGGCCCGGGCCTTATCAAAGAAAGCAACAGCACGACCAGGATGATACGACTGTATATCAAAGGCAAATGGCGCATCGTTCCGGGAAGCGGAAAGAACATAGGAAATTATGTATACATAGACGATGTGGTCAAAGGACATTTGCTGGCCATGGAAAAAGGGCATCCGGGAGAAAAATACATCCTCGGTGGGGAAAATATCTCATACAGCGGATTTTTCACAACCCTCAGGAAAGTATCCCAAAAAGATTATGTTTTGTTTAAACTGCCTGTCTTTATGATGATTTCCCTCTCCTTTGTCATGAAATGCCTGGCTGATGGGTTCAATGTTTATCCTCTCATAACTCCGGAAATGGTGAAGAAGCTGACCTGCGACTGGGTCGTATCGAGCGACAAGGCCGCGCGTGAACTGGGATACAGCCCCCTCTCCTTAGAGCAAGGAATGAGAAAGACTGTTGCGTGGCTCAACGCCCTGGACAGCAAGAATCTATAACCTGGACTATTTAGGTTAAATTATTTCTTCTTCTTTTTATCAGGATAAGGCGGAATATCAGGAAGCTCTTTTCCTTTCGTTTTAAGCTCTTCCAGAATGACTTCAATAGCCTTATTGAGCTGTTGGTCCACTCCGGCATACTCCTTGACCGGATCATTGTCAACATAAATATCAGGCTCCACTCCTCTGCCCTCGACAATCCATTCGCCCTTCAGGCCGTAAATGGCAAATTCAGGCTTCGACAGGTCACCTCCGTCAAGCAGCGGAAGCGAGCCTCTGATGCCCACAACTCCGCCCCAAGTCCTTTTTCCTATCAATTTTCCAAGTCCGTGCTTTTTAAACCTGTAAGGAAAGATATCTCCGTCAGATGCTGAAAACTCGTCCATAAGACATACCTTGGGTCCCAGCATCACTGCATCCGGGTCAGGACTCTGGATGGTGTTCCGGGAGATGGATACCATAGCTATCTCCCGCCTCAACCGCTCTATGAGCATAGGCGAGACATTCCCGCCTCCGTTGCTCCGTACATCAATGATAAGAGCTTTTTTGCGGAGCTGAGGATAGAAATGCTTGACAAATTCGTTCAAACCTTGAGGACCCATATCAGGAACATGTATATACCCGACTTTTCCGTACGTCGCTTCGTTTACCTTTTCCGTATTGCCCTGCACCCAGTTATAATAATAGAGGGAATGTTCATCCTCTATGGGGACCACAACGGCTTCCCTGCTCTCTTTTTCAACCGGTTTGTCATTCACTTTAAGGGTCACCTGTTTTCCGGCTGTGTTCACGAGCGCTTCGTACAGATTATCCATCTTATCGGTGGGCTTACCATCAATGCTCAATATGTAAGAGCCTTCTTTCACATCCACTCCTATTTCAGTAAGCGGAGAGCGAACTGAATCTCTCCAGTTTTCTCCCTCTAAGATCTTTGTCACTTTGAAATACCCGCTTTTCGCATCTTTCTCAAACTGAGCGCCCAGCATGCCCATATTGAGCCTCTTGGGATGAGGAAATTCCCCTCCTCCCACATAGGTATGCCCGACATTCAATTCTCCGATCATCTCTCCGAGTATATAGGTCAAATCAGCTCTGTGGCTTACAGCGTCTGCCAGAGGTTCATACCGCTCCCGCATAGCTTCCCAGTCCACTCCGTGCATATTGGGGGCATAGAAGAAATATTTCATCTGGCGCCAGCATTCATTGAAAATCTGATGCCACTCTTTTTTGTAATCGACCTTTGCTTCCATATGGGAGAGGTCTAGCTTCTCTTTGATATCTAATTTTCCTTTTGGCAAATCAACGATGGCATAGGTTCTGTTTTGGGAGACCAATATCTTTTTCTTGTCATGAGAGATCTCATAGCCGTTTATCTGCCCGAGGACGGTCTCTTTCTTTTCGTTCAGGTCAAACAGAGCCAGGGAAGCTCTGCGTTCCATTCCGCTTCTTTTCATATAATAGATACTGTCCCCTACTGATGTTATGCTCCTATAATCACCCACACTGACCGGGAGAGAGAGGATCCTATCTTTAAGACCCTCGCTATCCAACTTAAGCGCGGTCTCTTCACCGGAATCCTCTTTTTTCTCTTCTTTCTTTTCTGCTTTCTCAAGGGAGACCTCATCGCTTTTTGGTTTGAACGGAGATTCTATCTCTTCATTCAGGGTGACCAGATAGATCCTGGACATAGCAAGATAGGCATGGTTCCACTCTGTCCGGCTGTAAATGGGATTGAAATCCCTGTCAGAGACAAAATACAGAAATCTGCCTTTTGAATCAAAAGAAGGGGAATAGGATGAATACCACCCGTCCGTGACCTCATAGGCTTCCTTTTTCTCCAGGCTGTATAAATTGATCTTTGTCATGGTTTCTGCTTCAGGCCTGGTATAGGCGATCCATTTGCTGTCAGGAGACCATACATAATCCCCGAATTCCCAGATTTCGGCTTTATCCACCTCGACTATTTCTTTGGACTCTATGTCAACATAATTGAGCCTGAGTCGTTTGTCACTCCACATTATTTTTTTCGAGTCCGGGGACCAGTAAATCTGGTACTTGTATGTATCCGCACCCGTTGTTATCTGCTTGGGTTCCCCTGTACCGTCCTGAGGAAGGATGTAAATCTCATCTTCCCCGCTCCGGTCAGAGATGAACGCGATCCACTTTCCGTCAGGAGACCACTTTGAATTCCTTTCATGGATACCGGGGGTTCCCGTAAGATTTCTTGTGTTTCCGTACTTCTGTGGAACGGTAAACACTTCGCCCCTGGCTCCAAAAAGCGCTCTCTTTCCGTCAGGAGAGATCTCGTAGTTGGTCACCATGTTCGAGACATTGACCAGTTTCTCCCTGCTCAAAGGTCTGTCATCCGCAATATATACAGTCAGTTTTGTGGTCTCTTCTGTCTCCAGGTCAAAACAATAGATGTAGCCGCCGTTCTCAAACACAATGGACTCAGGACCCAAGGAGGGAAACTTTATATCAAAATCAGCAAAATCAGTGAGACAGCGTGTCTCCTGTGTTTCAAGGTCATACACATAAAGATTCATGCGTGTGTTTTCGCCTCTGTCAGAAAGAAAATAGATCTTTTGACCGCTCCACATAGGAATGATATCCTGAGCGGGATTGTCTGTTATATTGGTTACTTTTTTCTCTTCAAGGTCATATATCCAGACATCATCAGCCATTCCGCCTCTGTATCTCTTCCATGTTCTGAACTCACGGAATATCCGGTTGTAAGCGAACTTCTTATCATCAGGGGAAAAAGAGCAGAAACCACCTCTCGGTACAGGAAGCTGTTCGGGAAGGCCTCCTTCAAGAGAAGCAAGATAGAGCTGGCCGTTAAAAGAATTCCACTCTCTTGTTCTGGATCGGAAAACGATACTGGTATCGTCATGAATCCAGCCCATAACAATATTGTTAGGGCCCATCCGGTCTGAAATATCATCCCTTCCCAAGGTCGGAGTAAAGGTCATCCTTTCCGGTATCCCACCCTGACTCGGAATCACATAGACTTCTCTATTTCCGTCATACTCGCCAGTAAATGCGATATGCTTCCCGTCATGAGAAAAACGCGGGAATGCTTCATACCCTTCATGGTTGGTGAGTTTCCGTGCATATCCTCCTTCAGAAGACACGGAATAAAGGTCCCCGGCATAGGAAAACACAACCTGGTCTCCGTGTACAGCCGGAAACCGAAGCACCCGTGCTTCCTCTGCGGCAAAGACCGCTGTTGATAAGATAAAAATAAAAAGAATACCAAGGATAAATAATCTGTTTTTCATCTTCCCTCCTATATAAACGTTATCTTCATGCTTTTTTTGTTCGTCTTTAAAAAAGAAAATATATCATATAATAAATCTGGATTATTCACAAGTCGCGGTTGCTGCAGATGCGAGGCACAGGGTGCGAAGCTGTGGTACTTCACCGCGAGTACCCTGTAATGAAGCAGATGCAGTAAGATCGGCTTGCCTTAATGATAAAAAAATGGCGATTAAAATAAAAGTAAAAACAAATAAAAAATTTTCAGTTGCTATTTTTGTAAAAAGCATGTAAATGCTTGAAAGCAAAACAAAAAAATGCTCATCACCATTTTTTTATGAATACGTCAGGTAAACTAAAAATGTATATAAATTTGAGGGCATAGCCTGCACTGAGTTCAGTACAGCCATGAACGGTTTTCTCCCTCCGGCGTGTTTTTTATGATATGCTCTTTAAATAATTTCATAAGCTCGATCCTGTCAGGGCCCCAGCAGTGAGGCATCCGGTCTCCGTAGCGGACCACTCCGTTATAATAAGGGTCTTTCGTGCCCTCTAAAAACCTTTCCAATAGAACAACCGCATTATTAAGGTAGTACGTATCCATATCTCCCACATAGATATGGATCTTCCCTTCCAGAGCAGGGCCAATGTGTTCCCAGTTTTTTTCCAGATAATACCTGAGGTCATAATGCTCCTTCCAGTATTCGGCTGTATCCGGATCTATCTCTCCTGTTTTTTTATCAAAAAGCGGTCTGACATACCCGTCATCCCCCACAGGTCCGAAAACCGCCTGGAATATATCGATCTGTTCCCCGGAACGGCCTTTGGTTCCCATGGCCAGCTCCATGAGGTTCCTCTGTTGGGAAGTAAGTCTTACAATGCCGTCGGGAGAGCGGTCACTTGATGTAGGGACATTGATCCACCGGCTCTTTTTATAATAAGCGTTCTCATCCTTATATATGTTTATGCACTGAAAGTACCGGAAATCAACAGGGTCGGGACAAAGGGACCAAGTCCCTCCGAAAAACTCCGGATGGAAGATCTGAAGGGCCAGTGAGATCCATCCTCCTGTCGAACCTCCGGACAGCACTCTGGCATAAGGTTTTCGTATGATGCGGAACTCCCGCTCTACCTCTGGAATGAGCTCTCCCAAAATCGCATCGCCGTAAGGGCCGGTGTTCGGAGAATTCACTCCGTAGGAATCATCGTAATAAGGACAGGGATGCTGAAAAGTAACCAGCAGCATCCGGGGGCATTCATCAGAAACCCAGAATTTATAAAAATCATGCCCCCATTGCGCCCAGCGGTTTTCTGAATCAGGTTCCGCAGCTTGAAAACCATTTGGAGGACCGAGAGAAAAATGCCCCTGGATGTAATTGACCGGATAGTGAGTATCAGGGTGCTCTTCATATCCTTTGGGGAGAAGCACAGTTGCCCCCAAATATATGGGCTGTCCCCAGAATTCCGTTAGCATTTTGCTTTGAAATCTAATCCTTTTGACCCATTCTGTATCGGGAGGGATTTCCACAGGAGGGACTTTACGGTCACAGCTCAACGTGATCGAGCCTGGTTCTGCGGGCGAGATCTTGACTTTCTTTACCTCGCTGTAGAGATTCCCCGGAGACCTGTACCATCTCTGTCCTTCCCAATGGTCATTATGCATCCATAAAACATAACCGTCGGACCGTTCAAACCGTGTGTATACGTTGACAAAGCCCTGAACATAATATTCCCCGGGAGGGATCTCGCTGAGGCTCTCCAAAGGATAGCCAAAGTCTTTGCTGCCGATGATAACAGGTGTGTCAGGCTTTAAATTATGGATGTCTTTTCCAAAAAACGGAACTCCGTTCGGTCCGATCTGGAACCTGGGCTCACGGTTCTTGTTTTCTGAAATCATCACATACACTCTTCCGGTAATGGAATCCGCTTGGCTCGATTCAGGAAAAGATATCTCAACATGAAATCCCTTCTCTTTTTTGCCAACACACCCGGAAACGACTACCAGAAGAAGAAAAAGAAAAAGGGGATAAAAAGCGATCCGATTTATTTTTCCAGACATATGATCTGCCTCCATTAATAAAAATGCATCCTGTCAATCCTTCCCATTAAAACCAAGGGAATGTCAAATCTGCACCTCATAGACACTTGGAATGTTTTTTAAAGAAATATCTTTATTGAATGTCCATGAAACTAGGTCCACGGATCGAAAATAGGGGAAAAAACGAGAACGGAATAATGGTCTCATGGGATAATAATTTCTTGTCCACTCGACTGCCCCAACACATCCGGCTTCCTTTACGTATTGAAGGAAAACCTGAATAAAGGCATAGCGCTCTTTGGCGGAAAGCTCCGGATAGGCGACATGGTTTATCCATGCCCACCTCTTTTTTGTTTTGCCGAGATGTTCGTGATATATGAAATTGATCAATCCTTTCACTTTGCCTGACTTTTCATAGACCAGAGTCTGTGAAACTTCGGGAAAATACAGTTCACAAGCCAGGTTATCCCGCTTCCAGATCAAAGAAAGCCCAACCCTGTCCTTGTATCGATTTAGCAGGTCCAGACACAAATCAATATCATCACTCTGATATTCCCTTATGGAAACAGAAGTAAGGTCTTTGGGCTTGCGGTGCCCTCCGATTATCCTGATAGCGGCGCTTTCCCATTTTTTCAGCCCTTCAGACTCCACAACGCTGGGCAGGTCAAGGATACGGGCCAGGACGTAATTCCTTTTCACTCTTTCAACAGGATGGCCGGTTTCCTCAAAATCTCTTATCATCATTGTGGAACGGTGCCCTTTCTCCAGGGTCAATAAGGAGAAGTCAATCTTTAAACTCCGGTTGAGATTTAGGGCTTCATTGATAAGGGCTTTTCCTATGCCGCGGCGGAGCAGCTCCCGTCTTGTTACCATGAGACAGCTGTAGACCGCACGAAAGGTTCTGCCCTGGAAATGAAAGCGTTGCGGCAGGTTAGCTAAAAAGGAAACGATCTCATTCCCTCTATAAGCTGCAATAAGATACCTGTCATCCTTTATGCGGTTAAAAAGATACTTTAAAAAAACCGGCCGGTAAAAGTTTGGGAAGGACTCGATTCCATACTCATCCCGCCAGGAAGAGTGGGCCATTTTTTCAAGTCCCTCTAAATCACCGCGAAAAGATTCTATAGAGATATCTGAAAGCATTTTTCTCAAGATTCTGAATTCTATATGGTAACGATAAAATAATCAAGAGATTTCAGAACACACAAAGGCCTCATTTCTCAAAATATTTCTCATATGGTAAACTGCTTTGTTTTAAAGGAGAGTATAGATGAAAAGATTCATCCCATTCATAAGTATCGGTCTTTTGTTTTTTGCTATAAGTTCCCAGGCTCAGGTCAAGCCTGACGGAGAAAAAGCATGGAAGCACGTGGAGTATCTTTCTTCAGATGATTTCAAAGGCCGCAAGTCAGGCACTCCGGAATATCTCAAGGCAGCCCACTATGTCGCGGAAAAGATGAAAGAGTACGGACTCGAACCGGGCGGGAAAAAAGGTTCGTACTTCCAGCAGGTGGAATTTAAAGACTGGCGTCATTTCGAACCTCCTGTACGGCTTGAGGTCATATCCCCGCAGCACCTCCTCTTTTCCCCCGGCCGCTCCAGCCATTTCTTTGCGAACAGCGGGACCGGGTCGGGAATTCTAAAGGCGCAGCCGGCTTTTGCCGGATACGGGCTCATATCGCGCAAAGACAAATGGGACGACTATGGAGACATGGACGTCAGCGGAAAAATCGTCCTTATCATCCCGGGAGCTCCTGAATTTCTCCAGGGGATATCCAGGAAAGAACTAACCCTGGACAGTAAGATCAAAACAGCTGTTAAAAAAGGGGCTGCAGGTGTGCTTATAATGAACATCGGAGAAAGCCTGAGAGGATGGGGCATTCCGGAAGGAGCCAATAAGGGAACCTGTCCGGAAGGATTTCTGGTCATGACAGCAAACAGCAGCCTTCTTGATAAGATGTTTTATATGAAAAATCTGAGCTGGCGCAGCATAGTGAGTGAAATGATCCGTGAAAAAAAGCCTTATCCTTTCACGCTGGACCTGACCGTGGAGATGGAGGTCCATTACACCCATGAGGACCGCAGAGCTCCCAATGTCCTGGGCCTTATACCGGGGCAGCATCCGGAGCTAAAAAACGAATATATCATAATCGGAGGGCACCTGGACCATCTGGGAGTAGGTCTTGACGGTTCTATTTACAACGGAGCCGACGACAACGCATCCTCTGTAGGCGTTTTACTGGAAATCGCGCGTGTGATTCAAGCCAATGATTTTCACCCTTACAGAAGCGTTGTGCTGGCAGCCTGGGCCGGAGAAGAGCTTGGCCTGATCGGTTCCAGATATTATACAGAGCACCCCATTTATCCGCTCAAAAAAACAGCCGTCTACATGAATATGGACATGGTAGGCACAGGAGACCTTGACCTCTATGTGGGAGGCATGTGGGAATTCTCGGAATTTTTTGCTCTCCTCAAGGAAAAAATGAAGGAGAAATTCAAAAACAGACTGAAGTTCCGTATTGAATACCGGGGCTCTGACCACAGCTCCTTTCTTCGCAAGGGAGTCACCTGTTTGAGCTTAAGGTCAGGAAATGTCCTCACCAGAGAACTTGATGATGAGCATCCCGAATATCACAAACCCGGGGACAGAGCTGAAATCATCAAGCCTGAACTCCTTCAGCAGGCTGCCGAATACCACTATGATAGCCTAGTGTGCCTTTCCACGTGCAAAGAGAACCTTCTCGACCCAAAATACCACATAAATTTCCTTCACAAAGACGCCACTCTTGTGGATATGCACTGTGACACCATAGACAGAGTCCTCAAAGGAGAAGATCTAACCCAGGACCTTCCCAAAGGGCATATAGACATCCCAAAACTCAAACAAGGAGCTGTGGACCTTCAGGTCTTTGCCTGCTTTGTAGGCCCTCCGGAGAATAACGTGCAAAAACACAGGGCCGCTCAAAAGGCCTATGACCAGATAGATGCGGTTCATCAGCTGATAAACGATAATCCTGAGGATTTGACCCTCATCACTTCACCCGATGACCTGCGGCAACTGCGGGGAAACCTTAAAACAGGGATCCTGATAGGGATCGAAGGAGGATATGCCATAGAAAATGACCTCAGTCTCCTTCGCTCTTTTTTCAGAAGCGGCGTGAGACTTATGACCCTCACCCATTGGCTCCGCACGGACTGGGCTGATGCATCGGGCGACTCAAAACCTGAACACGGAGGCTTGACTGAATTCGGTGAAGAAGTCATCAGGGAAATGAACCGGTTGGGAATGATCATAGACGTATCCCATGTCCATGATGAGACTTTCTGGGATGTGATTAAGACTTCAGAAGCTCCTGTCGTGGCTTCCCATTCCTGCTGCCGGGCTTTATCAGACCATCACAGAAACCTCTCCAATAAAATGCTCAAAGCTCTGGCAAAAAATCGCGGCGTCGTCGGAATCAATTTTTTCCCTCACTTCTTGATGGCTGAAAATCTCAAGAAGATGGAAGATCTGAAAGCCGAGCTTATAAATAAATATGACCTGCCTGAAAAACTGGCTGACTTTTTAAAAGTCGAACCGGAGAAAGCAAACGCATTCAGAAAAGAGTACAGGGAAAAATTAGAGACACTGAGACAGGAGCTGCCTGAAATCGATGTAAAGACAGTAGTGGATCATATGGAACATGTGATCAAAGTCACGGGAAGCACGGACCATGTGGGACTCGGCTCTGATTTCGACGGCATAAGCAGCACTCCGACAGGCCTTTCTCACGCAGGAGAACTGGTCCGCATAACGGAAGAGCTTGTCAAAAGAGGTTATGATGACCAGGATATAAAAAAAATACTTGGAGGGAATTTTCTCAGGGTATTCAGGGAAGTCACATCAAAATCTTCTCTTCACTAAAACCGGGATTCTTCATCCATTGGACAGTCTTTTCTAATCCCTCTCTCAAATCCACAAGAGGCCTGTATCCGATCATCTTTTCCGCCTTTGATATATCTGCAAGAGAATGCCTGATATCTCCCTTTCTGGGGTCTGAATAAACAGGGTCGATTTTTTTTCCTGTTATTTCTTTAAGAATTTTTATGAGCTCATTCAGACTGATCCTTGAAGAGGTAGCGACATTGATGACCTCGCCTTTTGTTCTTTCTGCCCTCGAGCACAGAAGATTTGCATAGACCACATTATCCACAAAAGTGAAATCCCTTGTCTGTTCCCCGTCGCCGAAAACATGGGGGTTCTCCCCTTTTAAAAAAGCATCAATGAATTTCGGGATCACTGCCGCATACGGAGACTCAGGATTCTGGCGGGGGCCAAATACATTAAAATAACGGGTCGTCACGGTTTCCAATCCATAAACCTCGCTGAATACTTTACAGTAATACTCTCCGGCCAGCTTGGTGAGGGCATAAGGGGACAGAGGATTCGGCTTCATTTCCTCTTTTTTCGGAAGGGCTGGGGCATCCCCGTAAACAGATGAAGAACCAGCATATATGACCCGTTTCACTCCTTTATCCCGCGCCGCGACCAGCACATTCAGCGTGCCGTCAACATTGCTCTGGTTAAATTCGATCGGGTTTTCAATGGAGCGGGGAACTGAGGGGATAGCCGCCTGATGAAACACATAAGTGATTCCTTTACATGCTTCCTGTACCTCATCAAGGTCCCGGATATCTCTTTCCATGAATTCAATTCTGTCAAGAATATCCTCCAGATTTGAAAGATTCCCGGTTGATAGATTATCAATGACCCGGACATGTTTTTCTTCTTTGAGAAGACCTCTCACAAGAGCGGAACCTATAAAACCGGCCCCTCCCGTGACCAAACAAGCTTCATTCATACAATTTCTTTTTATACCTCTTCCGTAAGCTTAAGGAAACGCTTGTAAGGAATCGCCGTCCAACTCTCGGCATTAAAAGCTCCGTTGGACAGGCTTATCATGGAGACTTTAGCCGCTGTCTCCTCATCCGGGGCTTCATAAATATCCAAAAAATCATAGGAGCCTAACAGAGCGTAATGAGCCCTGAACTTGACTTCAGGACATTTTTCCTTGACTTCCTCCAGCCATGCTCTCCCCAATTTAGCCCTGTCTTTTATCTGTCTCGAGACCTCAGGTGAAAGTTTTGTCATTAAAATAAATGTTTTCATCCTTTTCCCTCCTTAACCTGATCTATTTAAAAGCCGAGGTTAATCGCCTCCCACCAAAGTAGCCACCAGCACTGCTTTGATGGTGTGCAGGCGGTTCTCTGCTTCATCAAAAACAATGGAGGCTTCCGATTCAAAAACATCCTCTGTCACCTCCATGCTTTCCAGACCGAATTTTTTATATATCTCCTCTCCGATCTTTGTCTCTCTGTTATGAAAAGCAGGCAGGCAGTGCATAACCTTAACCACAGGATTTCCGGTCAGTTCCATGAGCTCTTTGTTGATCTGATATGATTTTAAAAGCCTGATCCTTTCTTCCCAGATATAATCCGGTTCCCCCATTGACACCCAGACATCCGTACAGAGAAAATCACATCTCTCCACGGCCTTGATATCGTCGGTTATAGAGATCTTCGCTCCTGTGCTCTCTGCTATTTTTTCCGCCTTACTGACTAACTCCTTCTTGGGCTGAAGCTTTTTCGGCCCGATCAAACGAAAGTCCATTCCCATCTTTGCAGCACCCACAATCAGAGAATTTGCCATATTGTTTTGCGCATCTCCCAGAAAGGCAAAAGTGATACCCTCGATCGGCTTTTCACTGTGCTCCGTCATAGTTAAAAGATCCGCCAGAACCTGGGTGGGATGGAATTCATTGGTGAGTCCGTTCCATACGGGAACACCCGAAAACTCGGCAAGCTTCTCGACAACTTCCTGGCCGAAACCGCGGTACTGTATCCCGTCATACATCCTTCCCAGAACCCTGGCCGAATCTTTAATCGATTCCTTATGTCCGAATTGAGAACTTGTGGGACCTAAAAACGTCACATCCGCTCCCTGGTCATAGGCTGCCACTTCAAAAGCACACCTGGTTCTGGTGGATGTTTTTTCAAAAATAAGCACGATGTTCTCTCTTTGCAGTCTCTGCTTCTCTTTCCCAGAATATTTTTCCTTTTTCAGCTTATGGGAAAGATACAGCAGGTATGTTATCTCCTCCGGACAAAAATCCAGCAGTTTTGTCAGGCTTCTGTTTTTCAGATTGCAGTACATTTTCTCTTCCTTTTTTTAATGAATAACTCAGGTTGACCTGGGTTATTCATGTTCCTGTATCTTTGAGATGTCATCAATGGCATACATGCCGCGTCCGTTTGTAGCTATAACAAGCACATTGTCCCGGGGATGGATAACCAGGTCCCACACAAAACAATTGGGGAGCCCGTCAGGCAGAACATGCCAGTTCTTTCCCCCGTCTAAACTCACATACACGCCTAAGTCATTTCCCAAATAAAGAATATTTTCTTTTTTCGGGTCTTCCCGGATAACATTGACAGGGCCACCGGGAAGATTTCCGGATATGTCTTTCCATGTCTTCCCGTAATCCTCGGATTTATAGACATAATCAGTGAAGTCATCATCTCTTCGCCCGTTCAATGTCAGATACACTGTGGCTTCGTCATATTTAGAAGCGACAACCCTTGAAACATGCTTGTTGTAAGGGAGTCCATCTGTGATCTCTTCCCAATTTTTCCCCGTTTCTCTGGTCACATGCACTCTGCCGTCATCTGTTCCCGCATAGATAAGACCCTCTTTAAGAGGAGATTCCGATACGGAAGTCAAACAGGCATAAGGAATGGCAAAGGGAAGCTGCCCCCGTTTTTCCGGATCATTGTAGGTAAGGTCGGGACTAACTCTCTCCCAGGTCTCCCCTCTATCAGGAGAACGGAACAAATACTGCATTCCGTGGTAGATCACTTTATTATCGTGCGGAGAGATAATGGTGGGCGCAAGCCACTGGCCTCGAAGAGGCGGTTCGTCTTCTCCCGCTTCAGGGAGTATGTTTTTCATGATCCATTTGTTGTCCTTGAGTTCAGACCGCATCAGCTTTCCGTAAAATGAGGAGGAATAGACGGTATCCGGATCTTCAGGGTCAATGGCTATCGTGGTCCCTTCTCCTCCCGGCGCCCTTTCCCAGTGGGTCAAAAGCATTTGCGATCTTTCTCTTTGAGGCAGGGTATGGGCAATATTGCCGCGGTAGGTCAGATGGTCCTGTACCGAACCGTAAATGTTGAACGGCTCTTTCATATCATAAGCCACATTATAAAACTGAACGAGCGGGAGATTGTTATGAAAATGCCTCCAGGTCTCACCGCCGTCATAAGATATATTGATGCCTCCGTCATTAGTATTGATGAGATAATCCGGTTCATCCGGGTCTATCCAGAGGCCGTGATGGTCACCGTGAAGTTCAGGAAAATAAAGGGTCTTGAATGTCCGGCCTCCGTCCGTTGACTTGGCAAGGCGAAGACCCATAATATAAACTGTATTTTCATCGCTGGGATCAACCCGTATCTGTCCGAACACCCATCCGTACGTTCCGCAAAAGCCTTCCATATATCTATTATCAGGACTGACCTTTGTCCATGTCTCTGCTTTATCATTTGATCTGTAGACCTCAGCACCTTTGATGACCCTGCCTTTTTTCAACCGGCCGTAAGCATCCCTCTCTCCCTCTTCAGGCATGCGCCCCGGATTATGGTTATCAACAAAAGCATAGATCACGTTGGGATTGCTTCGAGCAATATCAAGGCCGATCCTTCCTGTCTTCTTCAGGTCAGGCAGACCATTGGTTTTCTCCTCCCAGTTCTTTCCTCCGTCCGTAGTCTTGAATATTCCGTCTCCGGGCTCGGGCATGGGATCACTCCAGCGTCTTCTGATATGATTCCATAGTGATGCGTAGAGAGTATCCGGATCCGCTGGATCCATGACCAGGTCTATGGCTCCGATTTTTTCGTTCAAATACAGCACCCTCTCCCAGGTCTGGCCTCCATCTGTGGTTTTATACACGCCGCGCTCTTCATTATAGGTCCACTCATGCCCTGAAGCCGCGACATACACGATGTCCGGATTTTCAGGATGAATAACGATTCTTCCTATAGTATGGGTATCTGCGAGTCCCATATGTTTCCATGTCTTTCCCGCATCTGTCGATTTATAAACTCCTGTGCCCGCCACCGATGCTCTGAAAATATTAGCTTCCCCTGTTCCTACCCATATGATATCAGGATTGACCGGTGCTATGGCAATATCGCCTATGGATATGGAAGGAGCCTCATCAAACAAGGGTTCCCAAGTAATACCTGAATTTCCAGTTTTCCATACCCCTCCGGTGGCCGCTCCTATGTAAACGGTATGTTTTTCACCTTTTGGAACCGCTATATCCGTGCATCTTCCGCTTATGACATCCGGACCGAGAAAGCGCCATTCCAGATCTTTAAATAGGGACTGCTCTTTCATTTCCATGTGCTGTTTATACCAGGCTAAACGCTGCTCAGGATCTGTTGATTCCACTTTTTTCCCCTTTTCAGGAACAGCTAAGAAGACAACTGGGCTTAAAAACAACAAAATCACTAAAATCAATACGCCTCTACATAAGAAACGACTAAAAAATGGAGACATGTCTGAACCTCCTTAATTTTGGATAGTTAATATGACTCATTTAACCTGACCTATTCATAAAAAAAATGGCGACATTCATTTTTTTGCTTTGCTTTTAAGGATATACATGCTTTTGATAAAAAAAACAACTGCAATGTTTT